>CAZIQJ010000049.1:0-8694 GCA_964541285.1 uncultured bacterium
CTCCGGCATTAGCATCCGTAATCGCTCCGGCAGTCGCCGTAAGCACCGCGGTTCCACCGATCGCATTTAAAATTGTCACCACAAGATCACCCGTCAAGCTGGTAACCGTGGCGCCGCCATTTGATGCAATGACGCTTAAAATATTCGCGCCGTCAGCTTCATCAATCGCAATGTTTCCAGCACCCGTATTTGAAGCGGTCAAATCCGCAACCGTCGTATCAAGGTCAATTCCGGTCGCCGCGGTCGCGTTCAGAGAAGCCGCTGTAACGTTGTTCGTTCCAGCATTTGCGTCCGTGATCGCTCCGGCGGTAGCCGTCAACGTGGCGGTTCCGGAAGCTCCAACCGTCGTAACCGCAAGATCCCCTGTCGTGCTGGTGACCGTGGCATCGCCGTTCGCAGCATTCACATTCAGAACATTCGCGCCGTCAGCTTCATCAATTGCAATGTTTCCAGCGCCCGTATTTGAAGCGGTCAAATCCGCAACCGTCGTATCAAGATCAACGCCCGTAGCAGCAGTCGCGTTTAATGAAGCGGCCGTGACGTTGTTGGCTCCGGCATTAGCATCCGTAATCGCTCCGGCAGTCGCCGTAAGCACCGCGGTTCCGGAAGCCCCAACAGTGGTAACGGCTAAATCACCTGTCGCGGTTGTAACCGTCGCATCTCCGTTGACCGCGTTAACGTTAAGGACGTTCGCGCCGTCAGCTTCATCAATCGCAATGTTTCCAGCACCCGTGTTGGAAGCCGTGATATTCGTAACATTCGTGTCAAAATCAATTCCATTCAGAGCCGTAGCGCTCACGGAGGCGGCGGCAATATTATTCGTGCCCGCGTTCGTATCCGTGATTGACCCGACCAGCGCATTCAGGGTCGCGGTCGTCACAGCGCTGACAAGTCCGCCAAGGCTGATGGAACCGGCAGCATCGGTATCTCCCGCGCCCGCCGTGATATTCACAGCCGCAGTATCAGACTGAACCGTTGAGCCGGCGCCCAGCACAACATTATCGCCGGCATTCAAATTCACATCACTGCCCGCGCCCGTGGCCTGGACAGTAACACCCGCATTCACGGTCAAATCGTCGCCCGCCGCTCCGGATTCACCTGCAGTCAGATTAATGGTTCCGGCCTGGATAAGATCGGCGGCGATGGTAAGAGGGCTGTGGGTAATAATAGTAAGTAGCCCGCCACCCGCGTTGGAAGAAACGCTATTGACGGTTAAACCACCGGCCGTATCTTCAATGACTACATCGCCTGAGGTTGTGTTGGTAAACCCAATGTTTGTAGCATTAATTTCAACATTAATGCCTGTAGCGGCATTAATCTGAATCGTGTCAGCAATAAAATCAGCAATTCCGTCAATCGTCGAGGTAATCGAACCAATCGAATTAAGTGTAAGCGTACCCGTGGAGCTCAGGACGCCGGCGAAAACCAGCGCGCCGCCAAAAAATGCGACGGGATCCTGGAAGGCGTATGCGCCGATCGTGACAGTGCCCGTACCGTCCGCGCGGCCGATTGTAATGCCGCTGTGACCGTCGGCAATCGCATCCAAATCATCGGTATCAAGCTGCAACGTGCCCGGCTGTCCGGTCGTAACGCCAATCGAAGCCGAAGCTGCCCCCGGCTCCAGCTTAAGCTGACCTGAACCCGTAACAGACCCGGCTCCGCCGTCGAAATCAATACCATTACCACGGACCGTTAAATCGCTCGAACCCGCTGCCACGGCAGCGTTGAAATCCACAGTACCCGTACCAGCATTGATCATACGCGTGCCGGATGCAGTCACGCCGCTATTGAATGTAATGTTTGAATCAGTCGCCGACACATCGGCGGCCAATGCCACAGTCGAGCCGGTAGCCGCGAGCGTCACTCCGCCGGTGCCGCCGCTGATGCCGCTAATCGTTGCGCCCGAATTCGTAATATCATTAATCGTCATGCCGCCGGTCGTGTCGGTAACATCCACGCCGCCCGCTCCGGAATTGGCAACACCCAGGTTCGTCACATCAACATCCACATTCACGCCAGTGGCCGACTGAATACCAAGATCTGCAACCGTAAGGTCAGCACCCGCGTCCGCAGCTTCTTCCGTTACGGAACCGCCGGTGCGCAGAACAAGCTTGCTGGCGCTTGACGGTGAAAAATCAGCAACCTTGATATTACCGGCATTTGACTTGCCGATTTCGAGCGTGCCAGCGCTGATTTTGTCGCCTTCAGCATCCGTGATGTTAAAGTCCCCGGTGCCGCCGCCCAAGCCGATCGTACGGCCCGCGGTAGAAGTTTGAAGCTTTGCAACACCTATGGTGCTCAACGTGCCGGTCAAAGCGATGTTCGCCGCGGTCACATCAAGAGTGCCCGCTCCGGTATTGACCGAAGCGTCGGCGTCCGAAAGATTAAAAGTTCCGCTAGCATCGCCGTCTGAATCCGCATTTGCGGTAAAGCTCCCGCCGCTTGTTGTGATATCTGAAGCAGCCTTATCAAGCTTAATGCCGTTTTTCGAATTAAAAGTAATATTGCCGCCGCCGGAAGTGATGGCGTTGCTGATAATGAATTTATCTGCAGTGGTTGTGGTGGAAGTTAAATCAATCTTGCCGCCGCCGCTGTTAAAAGGACCGTTAATATCAACTTCGCTGGCTGTGGCAGAAATATCGCCGCCCGCTGTTGTCACTGAGCTTCCAGCGTTGTTCTTGGTGAATTTTCCTGAAGCCGTGGCCGTGAACTTACCGCCATTCGTAGCAATATCTGCGGTGGCCCCGTCCAAAGCGACGTCGTTGGATGCTGTTAAAGCGATGTTCGCATTATTTGCGGTGAGCGCATTGCTGACCTTCACGCTGCCGTTATTACCGGTAATGCTGATCGTGCCAGCGCCGCTGTTGATGGTGCCGTTAATATCCGCGCCCTTGGAAGCGATCAACGAAATAATTCCGCCGGCGCTGGAAAGGCTGCTGAGAGCCTTCGTCATCTTAATATCTTTATTGCCATTTGCTGTAAAAGTAATTGCTCCTCCCGCAGTGGCAATGTCCGAATTGTCATTATCCAGCGATATCTCACCGCCCGCCGTCGTGGCCGTCACGCTGCCACCATTTGTGTTGATGCTGTTGCTGATCTTAATGTCGCCGTTTGTCGTAGAATTCAAAATCACGTTCAGGAATCCCGAAAGAGTGACCGCGCCGCCAATCGTACCTTTAATCAAAATATCGCGGGTGGCATTCAATGTAAAATTCACAGAACCGGCACCAGAGGTTTTGGAAACGTCAAAGCCGGTTGCAAGCTCAATATCACCATCCGCTGAGCTGGCAGTAATCGTCACATTGGTTCCGCCGTTAAGCTGAGCGTTGATATCACTGACGTTAACGGTTGAATTGGTTCCGGCAGAAAAAATTCCGCCTGTAGTATTGGAGCCGCCGCTGCCAAGGGTAATTTTGTAAGGATCAAGAAGCCAGGTTCCGGCTTTGCCTCCTTCAGCACGGGCAGAAGCATCAATGCCGATTCCGGCAACATCTAAAAAGTTGGCGCTGGAAGTTTCGATCAAGCCGCCATCGCCGGAAAGAATGCCGCCGCGCGCGCTGATGGTTCCGTAAGCCTTGGTGGAGTTATCCGACCAAAGAATGACTTTACCGCCGTTACCTTCAAGGGTGGCATCCGCATTGATGTCCGCCCATTTGGAAAGATAAACCGCCTTGGCATTGCGCGCAGAACCCATACCCTGGTAATCGCCGCCCACAAGCACGGTGCCGCCGCCGTTGTAGCCGGAAGCGTCCACAGTGGCGCCGTCAAAAAGACCGACTTTTTCGCCAAGGATTTCAATAAGACCGCCGGTTTCACCCAGGTCATCGCCCGCGGCTTTAAGGGTTCCGGTTACAGAGGTGATACCAAGGTCGCCGCCGTCAAGCAGGATGCGGCCGTTCTTTTCAGCAATGGAATTGGCTTCAATAATGCCGGTGTGGTTAATGACGTTGTCAAAAATACCTTCAACCGCGCTGGCGGAAAGAATGGCCACGCCGCCATTAGCAAGAATACTGCCGCTGTTGGAAATAGCATCACTGATCTTGTTTCCGTTGGAATCAAACACCGGAGAAGAGACAGGCTTGTTGATCGCGACTTTAATGAGGCCCGCGCCGTTGGTGATATCAAGGCTGACTTTATCGCCGGCCGCAAGCACTGCCGCGCCGCCGTTGGCATTGATGCCGCCGGTGTTGCTGACCGCGCTGCCAACCATGGCAAAGAAGCTCTTCGCAGAAACAGTAACCGTACCATTATTGATCACAGAACCGGTTTCCTGGTTAATGCCGCGGACAAGCTCAACAAGACCCGCGTTAAGCTGGGCTTCGGAAATACCAAGGTTTGAAAGGATCAGGCCGCCATCATTAATAGTAATGGTGCCCGTGGGGCCGACATTGATGCCAAAAGGGTTGCTCAAACCAAAGGCGCCGTCATTGAAAGTAACGGAACCATCGATATTGGTAACCTTTCCGTCAACGATGTTCAGGACGATCGCGCCGCCGTCAATGCTCGTAAAGGAGCGCGATTCACCTGCCGCAACGTCGGCATTGAGATAATTGTAGGTTCCTCCGGGCAGAGAGATATTGTTTCCCTCGGCCACAGTTTCCCCGGTCGTGGGGTTGGTGACAATCGCCCCATCGCTGGCAAACAAAGACGGTCCGGAAAAAGCCATGACATGAAACATGATCATTGTCACTGAGAGGAATTTTTTAAACATGATGTTTTAGGCCCCTTTCAAAGGTCTAGAATTTGAAACTTTTTGAAGCTTTGGGTCCCCGCGTCACGCTTTCGGCGCTCGCGGTGTTCCCGTAGAAAATAAATTAAAACAGCTCAGCCGAGATGCCGTAGTAAAAGGCGCTCTTGGAGCCGCTGTTGGCTTTTTCGCCCGTGCGGCCGGCCCACTGAAAACGGCCGTAAACGCGGTCGAACAGGTGAATGCGAAGACCGCCGCCCATACCGGAGAGAACCTTGTCATCGCTCTCACCCGCCAAAGGCCGGCGCAATCCGCCGCCCCCGAGGTCAAAGAAAGCCACGCCCTGAATCTGCTTGCGCAGAGGTTCAGAAGAAAACGGGAGCTTCCAGTCTTTCGGGAAAAAATAAGTAGGAACTATAAGTTCGGTAGAAAGAATTCCGCCGTAATCCGCCAGGTAAGCGCTTTCCTTATAACCGCGAACTGAAAACGCGCCGCCAAGGTGGAACTGCTCGGAAGGCGCAAGGCTGTCGGGAGTCAGCTACCAGGTGCCGCGCAGGGAGAAAATCATGTCCGCGGGAAGTTTCTGGTAGCGGATGAAAGAACCTCTATAAATGAAGAACTGGCCGCCGGTGCCCGCGCGGGTTCCGGAAGTTTCATTAACATCCGAAGCGCCGAGGAAATCCGCAAAGCCGAAATGAAAGGAATGAGGAAAGTAGGTCTTTCCCCAGCGGTCCGTGAATTCGGGGTTAAGGCCGAGATTCAGGATGCGGAGCTGGTCATTGCCCGCCTTCTGGTTAAGAACGGTATTTTCAATGTCCTTGAAATCAAACCCGGCATTTACGCCGATTTCAGCGAACACATCGCCGGGAAGCTGTTCCTTGACGATGGGCTGGGAAATATCAAAGCTGTAAGTATGCGCGTTACCTTCAACGTCAAGCGCGGCAAATTCATTTTCAAGATCAACGTGTGAAAAGGAGTAGCCAAGGCTCAGCGCCGTTCCTGAAGAATTAAGAGGAACCGTGTAGCGGGTCGCAACACCAACCGCGCCGCTTCCAAGCTGGAAACGGGTGGAAAGCTCATCCATCAGGCCGAGAAGATTGGTGTCCGTAAGACCAAGGCCCCAGCGGGTACGGCCCGTGTCACGGGTACCAAGGTTATTGACATCCGTGCTGAGGTGAACAGGGAACTTGTCTTTCACGTTCAGTTCAAGATCCGTGGTGCGGGGTTCCTTGCCGGGCTTCAAAACCGAGCTGACTTTCAGATCACGGTTTCTATTAAGGAAGGAAAGACCGCCGCGAAGATCTCCATAGGAAAGAACCGAACCGGGCGTAACGCCGAGCATTCTTTTAATGGTGCGCTCAGAGAACCACTTGTTGCCCTTGATCTCAATAGCGCCCAGGCGGCCTTCAACAACTTCCATACGGACATTGCCGGAGGTGACATCCTGGGGAGGAAGGAAAACATAGGCAGCTACATAGCCGTTGGTGCGGTAATAGCTCTTAACTTTGGAGGTAAGCTGGCGGAGCTGGGCCATATTGACTTTCTTGCCCACTGAATCCGCAACCACGCCCTGAAGCTTTTCGGAAGAAATTTTTTCGTTCCCGGTGAACTCTACCTTATTAAGGTTGAAAGAAACGCCCTGGTCAGCGGCGGCAAGCTCGCTTTCCTGAACCTCAGGCTCGCTCTCCTTCACCGAATCCACTTTCTTCTTGATATTCTGAATGGCCTTTTCGCGTTCAGCATCTTCCTCAAAGCGCTGCTGTTCAGCACCGGCGCTGTCGCTGGAAGAGACCGCATTCGCGCCGTAACTGTACGGTACGAAAAGAGTCAGTGTGAGAACCGGAACAAGAAATTTAATTTTTTTCATTTGAATCTCTTTTCTTAAACTTGGGCATTACCGTTAAAGAAAGTGAAGATAAAAATTCCGCACTAACCTGCCACTGCTGAAAATTTAAATTTTTTGGGATTCGGGGAAAAAGAAATTTCCGTAAAGCGTGCAAAAGAGTATCACGGTGCGTATAGAGGAGTCAAAAGAATTCGGCACTTTTAGAAAAAAGTTTACCACTAATGTTAAAAAATTTTTATTCGGACTTTGCCAGGAGACTTTAAAGCTGGGCTGGGATGTTATACAGAGTTCAAACGAGAGGGGGAATTGCCGGAAATATCGAGCAGACTAAGAACTTTTTAAAACTTTTTTAACAGTCTTAACCACATTCGGAAAAGTAAGGCCGTATTTTTCCAAAAGCGCGTCCGGAGCGCCGGATTCCGCGAAAGTATCGTTGATCGCGACAAACTCCATTTTACACGGAACTTTCGTGCTGACGACGCGGGCAACCGCGCTTCCAAGCCCGCCCCAGATCTGATGCTCTTCACAAACAACCATATGACCGGTTTTTTTAGCTTCAGAAACAAGCAGCTCTTCATCCAAAGGCTTGATGGTGTGAATATCGATCACTCCCGCCTGAATACCTTCCTTGGCGAGTTCCTCGGCAGCGGCAAGCGCTTCAAATACAAGAAGACCCGTGGCCACGATGGTGACATCCTTGCCATCACGGAGCTTCACGCCTTTGCCAATTTTAAACTGGGTCTTGTCGTTGTGCACAATCGGCGCCTTGGGACGGCCCGTGCGCAGGAAGACAGGGCCCACATGATCCGCCATCTGTTCAACCAGGGCCTTGGCGCAAAACTCATCAGAAGGATTCAGAACCGTAAAATTCGGAAGCGCGGTCGTCAGCGCAAAGTCTTCGATAGACATCTGGGAAGCGCCGTCCTCCCCCACCGAAATGCCGCCGTGAGAACCCACGACCTTGACGTTTAATTCAGGAAATGCGACCGACATACGCAGCTGGTCAAAACTCTTGCTGATAAGAAAGGTCGCAAAGCTGGAAATAAAAGGAATTTTGCCGCAGGAAGCCAGGCCCGAAGCCACGCCCGCCATATTGGCTTCCATAATACCAACGTTGATGAAGCGGTCAGGAAAGGTCTGGGAAAATTCATAGGACTTGGTGGACTTGGAAAGGTCCGCGTCCAGAACCACGACATTGGGGTTCTTTTTACCGACAGCAACCAGAGACTTGCCGTAAACGTCACGCGTTGCCGCGCCGAGTTTTTTTTCCATTATTAAGCAAGCTCCTTGAGCGCGCGTTCCATTTCATCCTTGGTCGGGGCCACGCCATGGAAAGCATTGTTGTTTTCCATGAACGAAATGCCTTTTCCTTTAATCGTGTGGCAAATAATCGCGACCGGCTTGTCTTTGACTTTGGAAGCGTTTTCAAACGCCTTGAAAACCTGGTTGAAATCATGCCCGTCGATTTCTTCCGTGTGCCAGTTAAACGCTTTCCATTTATCCACCATGGGTTCCATGTTGCAGATCTTGCTGGTGGCGTCATCAAGCTGAAACTTGTTGTAGTCCAGGATCATGACCAGCTTGTTCATTTTCTGGTGCGCGGCCATGGCCACAGCTTCCCAGGTCTGGCCTTCATTCATTTCGCCGTCGCTCATCAGCACATAAGTGGTGTAGTCTTTTTTGTCCAGACGGCCGGCCAGCACATGCCCGATGCCGATTGACAGACCCTGACCAAGCGAACCGGTCGAAGCTTCCACGCCGGCAAGGCGGCGGCGGTCAGGATGACCCTGCAAAGGGCTGCCCAGAACGCGAAAGGTAGGAAGAAGGCTGCGGTCAAAATAACCGGCTTCAGCCAGAACAGAGTAGAAAACAGGGGTTGCATGGCCCTTGCTCAGAATGAAACGGTCGCGGTCCGGCCACTGGGGGTTCTTGGGGTCATGGCGCATGACGCCGAAATAAAGGGCAATCAGGATTTCCACGCAGGAAAGAGAGCCGCCGGGATGGCCGGAGCCAGCCTTGAAAGTGGTTTCAACAATGTCTCTGCGGACCTGCTTTGCCAGAGACTTCAATTCTTCCATAGAAGGTTTTTTCATGGTCTTTTCCTGAAGGGACATAGGTGGGGAAGTGTATCGTTTTTCCCCTCTACCGTCAATGGAAATCA
>CAZIQJ010000049.1:8794-11928 GCA_964541285.1 uncultured bacterium
GTAGACGTCGTCGCCTTCCTCTTTGACCTTGAAAACAGGCTGTTTGATCTTGTCGTTGAAGGAGCACACGCCGGATTTGACGTCAAACTCCCAGCCATGCCAGGGGCACATGACTTTGCCGTCCGTGATGCCGCCCTCTTCAAGCGGGCCGCCCTGGTGCGGACAGCGGGAATAAATCGCATGGACCTTTCCGTCACATTTGAAAAGCGCAATCTCCTTGCCGTTCACCTCCACAAGCAGGCCTGTGTCTTCGGGAACATCGGATTTTTTCGCGACTTTTACAAACTCGGCCATAAAAACTCCTTTATGTCCTGCGGAATTGCCCTAAAATTAAAAGTTAAACAGCCGTTATTATATCGAAAGGCGGAAGAGACCTCAATGACCAAGAAAGATTCCCGTGACATTCTGATTGTGGCGGCAAGCGAAACCGACGCCAACCTTTATTACGCCACGCGCTTCATGGCGCCTGACGCGTTTATTTTCATGCGCGCGAAGGGTAAAAAACACCTTTTGATGAATGACCTTGAAGTTGACCGCGCCCGCGCGCAGGCCGATGTCGACAAAGTCCACTCCACTTCCGTCCTGGCCGCGGAATTCCGCAAAAAGCACGACCGCCGGCCCGGCTACATTGACCTGATTGAAATGTTCGCGGACTCACAGGGCACACGGGATTTTCTGGTTCCGGCCAGCTTCCCCATCGAATTCGCGGACCCGCTGCGCCAGCGCGGCTTCAAACTGGAATACAAGCACGATCCGTTTTTTGAAGAGCGCACCGTCAAGACCAGGGTTGAAATCGCGGCCGTGACCAAAGCCATCCGCTTTACCGAAGACGCTATTTCCGCGGCCATCACGGCCATCCGCAAGTCCGTCATTAAAAAAGGACGGCTTTATCTTCACGGCAAGGCCCTGACTTCCGAAGACATCAAGAAAATCATCAATGTCCGGCTTATGGAAAACAACTGCATTGCCTCACACTCCATTGTTTCCTGCGGCATTGACTGCGTAGACCCGCACAACCAGGGGTC
This sequence comes from uncultured bacterium, assembly GCA_964541285.1. Classification (GTDB taxonomy): domain Bacteria; phylum Omnitrophota; class Omnitrophia; order Omnitrophales; family Aquincolibacteriaceae; genus CAYLPP01. The sequence goes on from CAZIQJ010000049.1 coordinate 9,820, forward strand.
AGGGCCGTTGTATGCCCATCAGTCCATTATCATGGATATTTTTCCGCGCGATTCCGAGACCCGCTATTTCGCGGACATCACCCGCACAGTAGTGCGCGGCAAGGCCTCTCCCAAATTAAAGAAGATGTTCAACGCGGTGCTGGAAGGTCAGAACATCGGCTTCCGCTCCATCAAGGAAGGCGCGGACGGCGGTGAAATCCATCGTGAGATCCAGCGATACTTCGAGGGCCTGGGTTTCAAGACGGGTTTAATGAACGGCCGCGTACAGGGGTTTTTCCACGGCACAGGCCACGGCCTTGGGCTGGATATTCATGAAGCGCCGCGGATCGGCGGAGCAAAAGATATTCTTAAAGCCGGACAGATCGTAACGGTTGAACCCGGTCTTTATTATGAAGACGCCGGAGGCATCCGGCTTGAAGACGATGTGGTCGTGACCAAAAAGGGCTGCATCAACCTGGTCAAACTTCCGAAGTTCCTCGAAGTCTAGAGCCTGCGCAGCACAAAAAAAACAACGGCCGCGGTCACCAGGAAAATCAGGCCGAAGATAAAGAACCCCTGAATAAACGCGATCAACGCAAGGCCTGTCATGGCGCAGGCCATGGAAAAAAGCGCCCCCCCTTTAAAATCCGGCGAACTCAGAAATCCTATTCCCCCGCCGATAAATGTGGCGCAGGTCGCCAGCCCCATGGCCACATAGCGCACCAGCTGCCAGTCCACTTTGTCCCGGCTGGAAAAAAGAATGAACAGCAGCGCGAAAGAAAGCACCACTCCCAGAAAAATACCCAGCACCAGCAGAAACCAGCCGTGAAAAGCCGCCATGGCCGGAGGGTGTGTGCTCTTGCCTTCAAGATAGGCATCGATTGAGGAAAAAAGATTTTTAGAGGGTTCGGGTTCCGGCACGCGGATGACGGCCGGTTCTATTTTTGTAAAAGATGCGGGCATTTCCTGGATGGAAATAATTTCAAGCAGCTCTCCGCCCAGTTTTTCGATATGGAGCCTGAGCTCCGCTTCATCCGGGGAATCTTTCTGGGCTTCAAAAATCTGGCCCGCCAGTTTCCACCGGTAGGTGATTTTTTTCATATGTTCAGGAGGCGCGCGCCCCTGCAAAAGCCAGACAGGCCCAGCCGGCCAGAAGCATCAGGCCGCCCAGCGGCGTGACGGCTCCCCATGCGCGGACGCCCGTAAGAGCGAGCGTGTAAAGGCTGCCTGAAAAAACCACAATTCCGGCAGCAAAGAAAAAACCCGCGAAGCGGGACCATTGAGGGTCAAAACGGGTCACGGCCCAGGCCGCGGCAAGAAGAGCGAGAGAATGAATGAGGTGGTAACGCGAGCCGGTTTCAAAAACAGCCAGCATGTCCGGGGACAGCCGGTTTTTCAGGGCGTGAGCGCCGAAAGCGCCCGCCGCGACTCCTGAAAAACCGGCAATAGAACCCAGGACAAAGAAAAGCTTTTCCTGCATCAGGCCTTGGCCGGAACCGCGTCGACCTTGAACATGGCAGCGCCCTTGAAGCCCGGACGCTTTTTAAGGCGTTCGTAATACTTCTTCACGGAAGCGGATGTCAGAAGATCGCCGAGACCCAGCGCATCGAGTGTGACAAGCCCGGTCAGAACGGCAAGGTCCGCCAGAGAAAATTTTCCCGCAACATATTCCTGATTTCCAAGATAGGCCTCAATACGCTTGAGCGCGGCCGAAACCGGAGCCTTGTCCGCGTCTTCAAGCGGCTGGCCCTGGATCTTGTTCTTGATCAGGCATTTGATCAGCGCCTTGTAGAAATGAAGGTCGCAATAGTCATCAATCATGCGTACCAGCGCACGGCCATAGGAATCTTCCGGCATGAGCGCGGGCTCCACGTACTCGTCATTCAGGTATTCGCAGATGGCCGTGGATTCATAAATGACCATGCCGTCATCAACCAGCGTGGGGATTTCTCCGTTGGGGTTGAGCTTCAGGTACTCTTCTTTCTTATGATCTTCTCCCGAGAAGGTCATGGGCTTGACTTCGTAATCCAGTCCTTTTTCCTCAAGGACGGCCAAAACTTTTCTTCCGTAAATAGAAGGCGGTGCGTAGTAAATCTCGATCATTTTATGTCTCCTTATGAATTTATGTCC
>CAZIQJ010000050.1:0-11532 GCA_964541285.1 uncultured bacterium
CACGGATTTCGCCTATGCCAAGCGTCTTTTGCAGAAGCTGACGGAGCAGGGTGAAAAAGACCAGGAGCGGATCCAGGATCTTGAGATTCATATCAATCTTTTAACCCGTTTGCTGACAACTCTTTGCGTTGAAAAATTTGGCATGAGAATTGGCGTTTTAAAACGCCTGATCAAGCGGATTGAGAAAGAAGCTATCCGCGATTCCCAGATTTCCCACCTTGAAGCCCTTTACAAGCTGTCTGATCTGCCTGAGAAAAAGGGCCAGAATCCCAACCCTCCCTCCAAAAGCGACCCTTGGGAAGAAATTTCCTAAATCTTCCTATATATTAGGGTTAAGAATCTCTCAATACGTCCGATAAAATACCCGTTGCAGTTTTATCCTTTTTAAGTAAAATGGTTGGAGTTTTTTACCCCCTTGCCGTAGGTTTTTTGGGGGCGGATGGCATCCTTTTGCGGCTGATTCTTTGGTTAGAAAGCGCAAAAACTCCTATTTTATAAAAGGAACATTCAAAATGAACTTATGCATCAATGGCGAAGAACGGCGTATGGACGCCCGCAACCTCAGGCACCTGCTTGAGATGCTGGAAATCAATCCTAACACCGTGGTAGTTGAGCATAACCAGGCGGTCGTCAACCGGCAGAAGCTGGAAGTCACGGACCTGAAAGAGGGGGATCAAGTGGAAATTGTCCATTTTGTCGGGGGAGGCTCTGAAGCCGGGGAAACACCTGCTCCTGAGCCGGCAGCACCGGACACTCCGGCTGCTGAAGCACCCAAGAAAAAGCCCGCCAAAGCCAAGGCAAAAGCCGCGGCCAAGCCCAAGAAGGTCTCGGGCAAAAAACTTTCTAAATCAGAAGAAGCCATTAATGGTGCGGACTATTCCGGCAAGGCCCGCAATCTCGTGATTGTCGAGTCGCCAGCCAAAGCCAAGACCATCAACAAATTCCTCGGCGACGACTATCAGGTTGAAGCTTCGTTCGGCCATGTCCGTGACCTGCCTAAAAGCAAAATGGGCGTTGAACTGGACAAGAATTTTGCGCCCCATTACATTTTGATCGCCAAGGCGCGCAAGACCGTCACGCACCTCAAGAAAATGTCCAAGGGTAAAACCGGTATCTTTCTGGCTCCTGACCCTGACCGTGAAGGAGAGGCCATCAGCTGGCATCTTGACCATATTCTGAGGGAAGAAAATCCCACGGCTACAGTCAACCGTGTGGTTTTCAATGAAATCACCAAGGAAGCGGTCAAGGAAGCGTTCCAGCACCCGCGTGAGATCCAGATGAACCTGGTCAATGCCCAACAGGCCCGCCGTATTCTGGACCGCATCGTGGGTTATGAACTCAGTCCGCTGTTGTGGAAAAAAGTCGGCCGCGGCCTCAGTGCCGGCCGCGTGCAGTCCGTGGCTCTGCGTATCATTGTGGACCGCGAGCGTGAAATCAGAAAATTTGTGCCCGAAGAATACTGGTCGCTGCAGGCCAAGCTGTTGAGCGAGAAGCCTGAGAACTCCAACCGGCCCTTTGTGGCGAAGCTGGATAAAATCGGAAATGAAAAAGCGGATCTTAAAAACCGCGAGCAGACGGAAAAGATCCGTGAGGAAATTTCCGGTCTTCCTTTCAGGGTCGACAAAGTTGACAAGAAAGAGCGTTCGCGCTATCCGCAGGCGCCTTATACCACCAGCAAACTTCAGCAGGAAGCCTACAACCGCCTGGGTTTTCCGGCGGCCAAGACCATGAGGGTCGCGCAAAAGCTTTATGAAGGCGTGGACCTTGGCGCGGCCGAGGGTACGGTCGGTTTGATCACCTACATGCGTACCGACTCTGTGAACATTTCAATCACGGCGCAGAACGAAGCGGTCCAGTATATTCGCAGCAAGTTTGGCGAGAAATTTCTGCCGCCCAAGCCTCCCATTTATAAATCCAAGAAAGGCGCGCAGGAAGCGCACGAAGCCGTGCGCCCCAGTTCGGTCCATCGTGACCCCGAGAGTATGCGCAGTTTTTTGACGGAAGAAGAGTTCAAGCTTTATGATTTGATCTGGAGAAAATTCGTGGCTTCCCAGATGGTGCCCGCGGTGGACGAAAATATTTCCATTGTGACGGCTGCCGGAGACAAGTATTTCTTCAAGACCACGGGCCGCCGCAATATTTTCCCGGGTTTTGGCCTGGTGTTCGGCGCCCTTGCCGCTTCGGCCGCGGTCGAGGAAAAGGACCCCAAGGAAGAGGAAGACGCTGAAATTCTTGAGCTTCCGAATCTGGAGGCGGGGGAGATTCTGAAAATGCTGGAGCTTATCGGAAACCAGCATTTCACCAAGCCACCGGCGCGTTTCAACGACGCCAGCCTTGTGAAAATCCTGGAAGAAAAGGGGATCGGCCGGCCGAGTACGTATGCGCCGACTATTTTTACCCTGCTTTACCGCGAATACGTCAACCGTAAGGGCGGTGCTTTGATGCCGACTGAGCTTGGCGAAACCGTGGTGGACCTTCTGGTGAAACATTTTCCCAAGGTTTTGGACATCGAATTTACCGCCAACATGGAAGAAGAGCTGGACAAGATCGAAGACGGCGACATGGACTGGCAGCAGGTGCTGGGCGATTTCTACAAGCCCTTTGAAGCCGACGTTGCCGTGGCGCGTGAAGAAATGAAAAATATGCGTCAGGAAAATATGCCGACTGATTATACCTGTCCGGTATGCTCCAAACCCATGGTCATCAAATGGGGACGCTTTGGCAAGTTCATGGCCTGTTCCGGTTTTCCGGACTGCAAAACTGCGCGCCCCATTCCAACCGGCGTCAAGTGCCCTGAGCCGAACTGCGGCGGGGACCTGATCAAGCGGCTTTCCAAGAAACGCAGGACTTTTTACGGATGTTCCAACTACCCGAAGTGCACTTATATCGCAAACAAGCTTCCCGAAGCCATCAGTGAGGATGAAAAAGTCTCTGAGATTGAGCGGGAGACGCTGGGCCCCTGAGCATGGATACTTTCATTCAGAAGTTCCTGAAATTCCTGGAGTCTGAAAAGAACGCTTCGCCGCACACTGTTAAAAACTACTTTGTCGATCTGCGGGAATTCGCCCTTGGAATTTCCGGGAAAAAAATCACTGAAATCGACTATGTAGACATCCGCGGCTTTCTGGCGCATCTCAAGGAAAAGAATTATTCCAAAAGTTCCATCTCCCGCAAACTTGCCTGCATCCGCTCCTTTTTTAAATACATGGCGCGCGAGGGGCTGATTCAGACCAATCCCGCGGCCGGTATCGCGACGCCCAAGCGCGATAAGAAACTTCCCAATTTTCTCGAGCCCGAAGAAGTTGTGCGCATGCTCGAATCTCCGCTCAAAGAATCCTGGGAAGGCAAGCGCGACCGCGCCATCATGGAAACTCTTTACAGTTCCGGACTGCGCGTCAGTGAACTGGTTGGCTTGAATCAGGATGATCTCGACCTTTTCAGCGGCCTTGTCCGTGTGCGGGGAAAAGGGAAAAAGGAACGCATTGTTCCTCTTGGCCAGATGGCGCTGAAAGCCATTCAGCAGTACAACGATGGCAAGCCGCCAAAAATTCGCGACAACGGCCTGAAAAAACCCCTTTATCTGAACCGCTCCGGCGGACGTTTGACCGACCGCAGCATCCGGCGCATGCTTTTAAAATATTGCCGTTTCGTGGGTTTGAAGAAGGACGTTTCTCCTCACATGCTTCGTCATTCATTTGCCACGCACATGCTGGACCGCGGAGCCGACCTGCGCAGCGTTCAGGAACTCCTGGGCCATGAGAACCTTTCGACCACCCAGATTTATACCCATGTCACGACCAAGCGGCTAAAGGAGGCCTACGAGGCGGCTCATCCGCGCGCGTAGGGAATTCCGCAATGTGGATTTATAACCTTTCCTTTTTTATTTTCGCTCTTTTTTACCTCCCGGTCTTTGCTGTGAAGATCCGCCAGGAAGAGCGCCCCGGAAAACTGCTGCGCGAGCGCTTTGGTTTTTTTGACCGCGGCCCTCGCGCGCAGAAAGAAGGCAAAACCCTCTGGCTGCACGCGGTCAGCGTGGGTGAGGCTATGGTGGTCCGCAGGTTCACCGAGCTTTTCCTGAAACAGTTTCCCGCCTGGAATATTGTGCTGACAACGGTCACGCCCACAGGGCAGAAGATCGCGCGTCAGTCCCAGGGCCCCCGTGTTGAAGTGCGCTATTTTCCTTTTGATTTCAGCTTTGCCCAGAAAAGATTTCTGGATTATTTCCGCCCGGACCTCGTTCTTCTGACGGAAACGGAAATATGGCCCAACCTTATTCTCGAAGCGGCCCGGCGGGAAATTCCCGTCGGCATTATCAATGCCCGTCTTTCCGCGCGCTCGCGCGGGCGTTACGGCGCGCTGAACCCGCTTTTCGGGAGCATTTTTCGCAAAATCAGCTTTGTGCTGGCCCAGACTGAAGAAGACAGGCAGCGTTTTATCGAGCTCGGCGTGGAGCCCGGCAAAACCCTGACGGCCGGAAACATGAAGTTTGACCAGGCCGTTACCGCAGCGGCGGACGGCGGCGCGGAGCTGAAAGCGAAATGGGGCTTTGCCCCGAAGGACCTTGTCTGGATCGCGGGAAGCACGCATCCGGGCGAGGAAGAAATTCTGTTTAAGACGTTTGCGGCGCTTGGCGCGCAATTCCCGGACCTGAAAATGGTCCTCGCGCCCCGCCACATTGAGCGCGCTTCAGCGCTTTTGAAAATGGCGGAAAGCCATGCCTGCATCCGAGCAGGGCTGGCTGCCGCCGGTGTTTCCGGAAAAAACCTGAACGTGGTTATTCTGGACCAGATCGGTGTTTTGAAATCCTTGTATCAGTTCGCGGACGTTGTTTTTATGGGCGGGAGCCTGGTGCCTCACGGCGGGCAAAACCCCATAGAAGCGGCATTTTTTAGAAAACCGGTTCTTTATGGACCTCATTATTTTAACTTTCAGGAAGTCTATGGAAAGCTTCAGCGGGAAGAGGCGGTTCTGAAGGTCGACAGCGCGCAGGAACTGGAATCTGCCCTGCGCGGGCTGCTGGCCAGCGAATCCAAGAGGGAAATGATCGGGCGTAACGCTCTGCGGGTCGTTGAGACGCTGCAGGGAGCCACCCGCCGCCACCTGGAATGGCTTTCAAGTTTTCTGAATCACAAAGAAGAAAGGAACCAGAATGTCACCTGCAATGAAAAATTATTTTCGGCGTCTGGCCGAAGGGTATGAAAATGGTACCGGCGCGAAGCTTCTCTCTCCTTTTTTATCCATCGCCGGAGGCGCTTACGGCGCGGCTTCGGGCCTGACCCGTGGTCTTTATGAAAAGGGCGTGCTGAAGGCCGAGAAATTTCCTTTTCCTGTCATCAGTATCGGAAATCTGACCTGGGGCGGAACGGGCAAGACTCCGCTGGTTGAGTATGTCGCGCGCAGGATCGCGGAACGCCAGAAAACCGCGCTGGTTTTGACCCGCGGCTACGGCAAGGATGAGCAGGAACAGTACCGCCAGCACTTAAACCGCAGCGTCATCGGCGTTGGAAAAGACCGTGTCGCCGTGGCCAAAGAGATCATGAAAAAGCAGCCGATCGACGTGGCGATTCTCGACGACGGCATGCAGCACTGGAAGATCAAGCGCGATCTTGAAATTGTCATGATCAACGCTCTGAATCCTTTTGGGAACGGAAGCTTGATTCCCCGCGGTATTCTGCGTGAGCCTGTCCATTCGCTCAACCGCGCTCATATCATCGTGATCTCCCATTCCGACCTGATTTCCGAAAAAGAGCTTCAGGATCTGAAAGCGCAGCTGCGAAAGATTGCGCCGCAGGCCTATCTGGTCGAAGCTTACCTGGAGCCGCTGTTTTTCTACCGCGGCAAAAAGAAGGGGCGCGTGCCGCTTCAGAAACTGGAAAACCAGAAGGTCACGACTTTTTCCGGCGTGGGTTCGCCCAAGTCGTTCCGCCTGCTGCTTTCCAAGATCAAGGTCCGGCCGGTCCGCAACTTTGAATTCTCGGACCACCACGCGTTCACGGAAAAAGAACTGCACGAGATCAAGATGGTCAGTGATTCCGCGTCTTCCCAGGACATCATCACTACGGAAAAAGATTTTTACAGGAACCCGGAACTGATCGGCGAAAAACTGAACCCGTTGATTCTGGCCGCCCGTCTTCGTATGCACTCAGGTGAGGAGGAGTTTAACCGCAGATTAATGCGGTTAGTCGACGAAAAAAAGCCGTGAAGGATTTTTGGGACCATTTAGGAGCTTTTTGTTTAAGGACTCTGGCGTACGGCCTGGGGTGTTTGTCTTCAGATGCCGCAGCCGCGGCGGCCCGCGCGGCCGGTTCCGTTGTTTTTTTCTTCCATAGAAGAAAACGGGTTATTTACGCGGACCTGAAGGCTGCCTTTGGCGGACGCTTCACCGAAAAAGAGCGCTGGCAGATTGTTAAAAAACATTACCAGCACCTGGCGCAGGCCGCCGTTGATATTCTCCGCCTCCCTGTTCTGAGCAGGCAGCCTGTTGAATCATTCCTGCATGCGGACGTTCCCGCGGAATTTTATCCTTACCGCGATGAGAAAAAAGGCGGCATCTATTTGACCGCTCACGCGGGCAACTGGGAGCTTTTACAGTACTACGTTATCAAAGGGCTGGATACAACCCTGACCGTTCTGGCGCGTGACCAGAAAATGGAACGCACCAACCAGGTATTGAATGACATTCGCGCTCAGGCAGGCTCGCGCATTATGAGTACGGGGATGGGCGTGCGCGGGCTTTTCAGAAGTTTGCGCAGGGGAGAATGGATCGGTGTTCTGGGCGACCAGGACGCGGGCAAGCACAGCGGTATTATTCTCCGCTTTTTCGGGCGCAAGACCACGGTCCCGACCGGAGCTTTTGACCTGGCTTTTCGTGCGGGCGTTTCGATCTTTCCGCTTTTCGCGATGCGCCGCGGAAACAAAAGTTTATATGATGTGAAGCTTTATCCGGCGATCAGGATCCAGACCGGAACACCGGAAGAAATTGAAAAAGCCGCGGCGCAATACCTGGGAATTTTGGAAAAAGTCATTTCTGAAAACCCTGAGCAGTGGCTGTGGGCCGTGAAACGCTGGAAGTATTCCTGGACCAAGAGAATCCTGATTCTTTCGGACGGCAAGCCGGGGCATGTCAAGCAGTCGGAAGGCGTGGCCGCGCAGTTCCGCGCCATTGATTCGCAGTACGGCAGACCGGGCATGGAATACCCGACCGAAACACTTGAGGTGAGATTTAAATCCAGGGCTCATCGTTTCATGTTTCCGTGGTTTGTGCTGTTTTTCCTTCCCTTTGTCCAGGGAAGGCTGGGAGCTCTGAAGTTCTTTTTTGAAAAAGAAACCGCGGAAAAGCTTTGCGATGCTTCCGCGGATTTCATTATTTCCGCGGGTTCGAGCCTTGCGCCGCTGAACCTTTGCCTGGCGCGTGACAACCGCGCCAAAAGCGTTGTGATTTTGAAGCCGGTTTTTCCGTTTCATCTTTTCCGTTATGACCTGGCGCTGATTCCCGCGCATGATGAAGGCTTGATTCCGGAAAAGGCGTTGAGGATCCTGCTGGCCCCGGCGAAAATGGAGCGGGAAGATATGGAAGATTCGGCCGCGAGCTTTTCCTCAGGGCTCAAGAGCGCGGAGAGGATCCGCTGGTCGGTTTTCTGGGGCGGCTCCACGCGCCGGTTTAAAATTGAACTGGATGAAACGCAGAGAGCCTTTGAAGTTCTGGACCGCGTTGCCAGAAAACTGGGCCGTGATTACGCGGTCACGACCTCGCGCAGGACTTCGGGCGAGATCGAGGGCTATTTCAAGAAAGAAGTCGCGGCGCGCACGGAATGTCAGTCCATGGTCATTGCCCGTGAAGACACGCGCCGTGAAGTCGCTCCCGGCATGATGGCCATCGGCCAGGTTTTGATTGTGACCGAAGACAGCGTTTCCATGATTTCTGAAGCGCTGCGTTCCGGGAAAAGAGTCGTGGTGCTGCAGTTTAAATCAAGGGCCCTGCCCTCGAAGCACCAGCGGTTTCACCGTATCCTGGCCCGTGAGTCCGCCATCACGCTGACAGATGTTTCCGGGCTGGAAGAAGTTCTTTTGAAACTCGGCGAAGCGGCGCAGTCTGAGGCGCTGGCTGCCCGGGAAAATGAAATTTTAAGAAAGAGGCTCCAGGAAATTTTATGAAAGTTCTGCAGATCCTGCCTTCCCTTCATGTGGGGGGTGTTGAGCGCGGCGTGATCGACCTCGCCCGCGCCATGAAAAAACGGGGAGAACAGACAGTGGTCATCTCTTCGGGCGGAGAGCTTGTGGCCGAACTGCAGAAAATCGGTGTTTCCCATTATTCTTTTCCTGTTCACAAGAAATCCATTTTTTCTCTGAGTCTTGTCTCCAAAATCGCTGAAATTATCGAGCGTGAACGCGTGGACCTTGTGCATGCCCGCAGCCGTGTGCCCGCCTGGATCGGCTGGCTTGCGGCGCGAAAAGCCGGAGTTCCTTTTGTCACGACTTGTCACGGGTATTACAAGGCGCACCCCCTGAGCATTGTCATGGGCTGGGGCAAGCGGGTCATCGCGATTTCAAATGTCATTGCCCGTCACATGATTGATGATTTTAAAATTTCTCCGGAGAAAATCCGCCTGGTGCACCGCGGGGTGGACCTCTCCCAGTTTTCATGGAAACCCCTGCATGAAAGACGCAGGGAGCCTGGAGCGCCTGTCCGTATCGTGAACGTGGGGCGTTTATCGCCGATCAAGGGGCAGGTTGAATTTTTAAAAGCGGTGCACAGAATGAAGCGTGAGCTGCAGCAGCCGCTGGAAGTCCTGCTGGTTGGTTCTGAGGGAAAAGGAAAAACAAAATATACGGAGCGCATTCTTGAAACTCTGAAGCAGCTCAACCTGGAATCCTGTGTCAGGCTGCTGGGCACGCGCCGTGATATTCCGGAAATTCTGGCGCAGTCCGACCTGCTGGTGCTTTCCACGCTGGTGCCCGAAGCTTTCGGCCGCGTGGTGGTAGAAGCCGGGGCCATTGGAACGCCGGTCATCGCGACGCGTCTGGGCGGGCTTCTGGATATCATCAAGAGCGGACAGGAAGGCGTGCTGGTGGAGCCGGGCGATATTGACGGCATGGCCCGCGCCATGCTCGATATTGTGCAAAACCCTGAGAAGTCCCGGGGCATGACTGAAAAGCTGCGCGCGCGTGTCGAAGAAGAGTTTTCTCTTGATCAGATGACGGACAAAACCCTGGAGGTTTACCGGGAGGCGATACCGGAAAAGAAAATTCTGGTGGTCAAGCTGGGCGCGGCCGGAGACCTGATCCTTATTATTCCAAGTCTGCGCATGCTGCATGAGCGTTTTCCCCAGGCCAAAATCACGGTGCTGACGGACAAAAGACTTGCCGGCATTCTGAGCGGATGTCCGTACATTCACGATGTCATCCCCGTGGACCGGCACGAACTCAAGGGCTTTCGCAAGCTCTGGCGTCTCAGCCACGGCCTGCGTAAGGAAGGGTTCGATGTTTCCGTGGATTTTCAGAACTCAAAATGGACGCACCTGCTTTCGTTTCTTGCGGGAATTCCAGAACGTTTTGGTTTTTCAAGAAAACCTTTCGGGTTTCTTTTAAACCGCGCCGAGCATTATGAAAAGGCCGCGGAGTCACCGGTTAAAAACCAGTTTCGTATTCTTTCCAAGCTGGGCGTGCGCAAGCTGGATGAAAGCCTTGAGCTTTGGCCGGATGAAACGTCCCGCCGCCGGGCTGAAGAGTTTTTCAGCGGTTTTGCCGGGCCGGAAATCCGCAAGGTCGGTTTCGTTATGGGGTCCAGCCCGCGCTGGGAAACCAAGCGCTGGCCCCCGGAGTTTTTCGCGCAGCTGGCCGACCGTTTGATCCGTGAACTGGACTGCAGGATCGTGCTTCTGGGTTCCTCAGACGACAAGAAGGCGCTGGAGAAAACCGGAAGTTTCAGCGGTGACGCGGTGCTGAATCTGATGGGCAGGACCGCGATGCGTGACCTGGTGCCTCTTTTTAAGGAGCTGGATGTTCTTGTGACCGGAGACACCGCGCCTTTGCATGTCGCGGCTGCGGTGCGCACGCGGGTGGTCGCTCTTTTCGGCCCCACAGACCCGAAGCGCCATATGCCGGCCATGCATCACGGAGTTGTTCTCAGCCGCAGCCTTGCCTGCCAGCCCTGCTATTCCGGAGTCTGCAAGATCGAGGAAAAGCTGGCCTGTCTTAAAAAAATCTCGGTCGATGAAGTTTTCCAGGCCGTGAAGCGCCAGCTTCTGGCTTCAAAACCATCCGTGGCTGCGGTTTGATCTAAAGGAATCCTTGTGAAAATACTGATCGTGACCAAAAACTGGCTGGGAGACATTCTTTTCGAACTCCCGGCGATTGAGGAAATCCGGAAGCGATATCCGGATGCCGAGATCCTGTGCATGGCTCCGCCGCGCTGCAGGGAAATTCTGGAGCTCCATCCTGCGGTCAGCCGCGTGCTGGAATTTGATGAAAGAGGCGGACAGCGCTCTTTCTGGGCCCGGCTGCGTTTTGTGCTGCGCCTGCGGCGTGAAAAAATCGACCAGGCCTGGCTTTTTCACGGTTCCAGGACACGGGCCTTTCTGCTGTGGCTCGGCGGGGTGAAGCAAAGAACCGGTTTCAGCAAAAAAGCCGGTGCCTTTCTGACGAAATCTTTTCCTGAACCGGCCATGCCTCTGCATCAGGTGGATTATTTCACCGCGCTTTTGAGCGCGGCGGGTTTTGAAATTCCGCCTTCGCCTTCCTACAAATTTTATTTTTCAAAAGAGGATGAAAACCGCGCTCTGCGCATTCTGCATCAGCATGGCGTGGAGCGCCTTTATATCTGTTTTCATCTTGGCGCGAACTGGGAACCCAAGCGCTGGCCGCCCGCGCATTTTGCCAGACTTGCCGATCTGCTGGCCGCGGAAGGAAACTTTCAGTTTGTCGTGACCGGGTCGCGCGGAGATTCGCCTTTGGCAAAACAAATGCTTTCCGCGCTTCAAAAAGCGCGGGCCGTGGATTTGACCGGCCGGACCGGCCTGGGAGAAGTTGCCGCGATTTTCAAAAGGTCCCTGTTTGTGGTTTCCGGGGATTCCGGCCCCATGCATATTGCTTCAGGCGCAGGCGCCCGGGTGATCACGCTTTTTGGCCCCACAGACCCGGCTTTGACCGGCCCCCGCGGTGTGGGGGAGAGCCTTGTGCTGAGCCATGTTCCTGAGGGTTATTCGGTTCCCTGGTACGGAGAAAAATTCCCTGAAGGCGGCTGGCTTGCGGGCATTTCCCCGGAAAGGGTTTTGAGCGCGGTCCGCGAAAAAAACTGGCTCAAGCCGCGTGAAGTTTCAGGCGCGGCTTTGCTGCCTGAAGTCAAAAAATCCGGCAAGCATCTTCTGGTCGTGACCTTGAGTAATATCGGAGACGTTATTTTGACCACTCCGGTCATGACATCGCTCCTGCGTGAGTTCCCCGGCGCTTCGCTGACTGTTGTCTGCGGGCCGAAGGCCGCGCCGCTTCTTACCGGGAGCCGCTTGATTGACAAGCTGGTGATTTACGACAAAA
>CAZIQJ010000051.1:0-11480 GCA_964541285.1 uncultured bacterium
GGTTTTTCAAAAACTTCTTTTGAAATGAAGCTGACTTTTGACGGCGGTGTCCAGAAAACCTGGAGCGCCGGCGCGGAGGACGGTGAAACGCAGTCGGTTTATTTCAAGGTTTCAGGCGAGCCCTCGGTTTTCCTTCTTTCAAAAGCCTATTTTGAGAGCCTTGACCGTGATGACGGCTCTTTCGCAGCAGACAATCCTCTGGGTGTGGATCCCCTCAAAGTTGAAAAGCTGACTGTCCGCGCCAGGCAGGTGGAGAAGACCGTCAACCCGCTTGAGAAAAAATGGGACGCCATGAGCGCGTATCTGCAGGATATCAGAAAGCTTCAGATTACCCGTTTTCTCCAGGAGCCTTCCGAGCAAAAGGCTGCCGGCGGGCCTTACTCTATTGAGGTCACGGTTCAAGGCGCGCAGCCTGTGACCCTTCGCGCGGGCGACGTGATTCCCGGAGAAAAGAAAGAACACCCCGCGGTTCTTGAGGGCAGCAAAGCTTTCTTTGCGGTATCCGAGGCTGATTTCAAAAAGCTGTTTGAGAACCTTGAACGTCTGGACGAACCTCAAATTTCCATGAAGAAGTCCTGAGGCCTTGTTGTGGCCCTGCTGACTTCGCTCCTGTTTTTCCCCGAAAAAAACTTTTACGAAAAGCCCGCCGATTACGGTTTTGATTCCGAAGATGTCCGGCTGGAATCCGGAGCCGCGAAACTCTTTGCCTGGTATCTCTGTGCGCCAAAAGAAAAAGGCGCGATGCTTTTTCTTCACGGCAATGCGGGCAACATTTCCCACCGTCTTTACAAGGCCAAGGGATGGGTGGACCGGGGATTTTCAGTTCTGATGCTGGATTACCGGGGGTACGGCAGCAGCTCCGGTCAGATTGAGAAGGGCGAGGATGTGGTGGCGGACGCGCAGGCCGGGCTGAATTTTCTGACGGAAAAGAAAAGGATGCCGGTCTCGAAAATCATTCTTTACGGGGAGTCGCTGGGCACGCACCCGGCCATACGCCTGGGCATGAAAGAAAAATGCCTGGCTGTGGTGCTTGAGGCGCCATTTACGTCATTCGTGGACCTGGCCAAAGTTCATTATCCCATGGTGCCGGCCGCGTTGATGAATGACTTCAAGTTTGAGAACCTGAAAAATATCGAGGGGCTTAAGTCTCCGCTTTTTATCCTGCACGGCACGCAGGATGAGATCTGCCCTTACGAAATGTCCGGGGACTTGCTTGAAGCCGCGCCTGGCCCCAAGTCGCTTTTTTCTATTCCCGGCGGCGGGCATAATGACCTTCCCAACCAGGCCGGCGAGGACTACTGGGAAAAACCCTTTGAGTTTGTTTCGAAGTACCTGAATTAGCGGAGAGTCAAAGTCCGGTTTTTCTGAACGGCTTTAAAACTTCCAGCATTTCCCGGTGGATCTTTTTGTTGGAGACCGCGTTCTGGATCGAGTCCAGCGTCAGGGGATTTCCCGAAAAGTCCGTCAGCGTCCCGCCTGCTTCAGACAAGATCACCATGGCCGCGGCCTTGTCCCAGGGCTGCAGTTTCAGCTCCCAGAACCCGTCAAACCTTCCGCAGGCCACATAACACAGGTCCAGCGCGGCAGCTCCGGTGCGGCGTATGCCCTGGACTTTCATGGTAAAGGCGCGGAAGATCGGCAGGTAATCGTCAATTTTTTCCCGGCGGTCATAGGGGAAGCCGGTGCACAGCAAAGAATCGTTCAGACCGGGAGTGGGGGAAACCTTGATCTTTTTGCCATTGAGCGTGGCGCCCTGGCCGCGTATGCCCAGGAACAGCTCGTCGCGGAACGGATCAAACACACCGCCGTATTCCAGACGGCCGTTTTCCTCATAGCCGATGGAGACCACGGCCACAGGAAAAGAATGGGCGAAATTGGTGGTGCCGTCCAAAGGGTCAATGATCCAGCGGGAGCCTGATTTGCCCATAGGAGGCGACTCCTCGGTCAGCAGGGCGTGGTCCGGGAAGGCTTTGAGAATGTTCCGGACAATGATTTTTTCGCATTTTTTGTCGATCTGGGTGACCAGGCTGAGCTCACTTTTCTTTTCAATCGACTTTTTGGACAGGATGGAGGCTTTCAGGACCTTTCCGGCGTCCTTCAGGCACTTTAAGAGGGTACTTTTAATTTTCGGGTGATTCATATAAAATAACTTCTCCTTTGTTCCCCAGGGAACGTCCTTAGGACTTCCCAGAATGGCAGGGAAGATTTTTTTAACATAAAGCACGTTTGGAAACAAGCCTCAAATACAGGCGGAGGAAAGCATGGCTTATAAAATTACTCTTATTCCCGGAGACGGCATTGGACCTGAGATCGCGGAAACCGCGAAGGCCTGTATTGAAGCCACGGGCGTCAAGATTGAATGGGACGTTCAGTCTGCGGGTATCGATGTCATGGAAAAGGAAGGTACGCCGCTTCCTGACCGTGTTCTTGAATCTATCCGCAAAAATAAAATTGCCATCAAGTCTCCGATCACCACTCCGGTCGGCACGGGCTTTCGTTCCGTCAACGTGGCCCTGCGCAAGGAGCTGGATCTCTTCGCCTGCATCCGTCCGTGCAAATCCTACGAAGGCGTGCGCTCCCGTTACAAAAATATCGACCTGGTTATTTTCCGCGAAAATACCGAAGACCTTTACGCGGGCATTGAATTTCAGAAGGGCACGCCCGAAGCCCTTCAGCTGATTCAGGATATTGAAAAACTCTCCAAGAGAAAAATTCGCCTGGATTCCGGCATCAGCATCAAGCCTATTTCGGTTTTTGGCACTGAGCGTATTTTCAAGTCCGCGTTTGAATACGCCCGCAAGTACAAGCGCAAGAAAATCACGGCTGTGCACAAGGCCAACATCATGAAGTTTTCCGACGGTCTTTTTCTGGAAGTCGGGCGCGAAGTGGCCAAGAAGTATCCGGACATCCAGTTCGAAGACCGCATCGTGGATAACATGTGCATGCAGCTGGTCCAGTTCCCTGAACAGTATGACATGCTGGTTCTGCCCAACCTTTACGGTGACGTGCTTTCCGACCTTTGCGCCGGTCTTATTGGCGGCTTGGGGATCGCGCCTGGAGCCAATATCGGCGACGGCTACGCGCTTTTTGAAGCCACCCATGGCTCAGCCCCCAAGTACAAGGGCCTGAACAAGGTCAACCCTACGGCCGTGATCCTTTCCGGCGTGCTGATGCTCGACTATATCGGTGAAACCGACGCCTCGCAGCGTCTTGAAAAAGCCGTGGCAGACGTCATTCGTGAAGGAAAAGATGTGACCTACGATTTGAAAGAAAGAAAAGACGACCCCACCGCGGTCGGTACCCGCGAAATGGGCGAAGCCATTATTAAAAAATTGAAAAATCAGCCCGTGAAACTCGCGGCGCGCTAGAAAATACCGAAGGAGTTTTTTATGAGCAAGCCTAAAGTCACTGTTGTCGGAGCCGGTTTTGTAGGAGCTACCACTGCCCAGCGTATTCTGGAAAAGGAAATCGCGGACGTGGTCCTGATTGACATTGTCGAAGGGATGCCGCAGGGCAAGGCTCTGGACATGATGGAGTCCGCGCCGGTTGAAGGCTTCAAGACCAAAATCACCGGCACCAACAATTACGCGGACACCAAAGATTCCGACGTGGTGGTTGTGACCGCGGGTATCGCGCGCAAGCCCGGCATGAGCCGTGACGATCTTGTAAACACCAATGCCGGCATTGTGGGCGGCGTGGTGGCTGAGGCTGTGAAGTATTCTCCGAACGCTATTTTTATTATTGTTTCCAACCCGCTGGACGTCATGACTTATCTGGCGTGGAAAAAATCAGGTCTTCCCGCCGAGCGCGTGTTCGGTATGGCGGGTGAGCTGGATTCCGCGCGTATGGCCTACTTTATCGCGGAAGCCCTGAACTGCAACCCTTCCGATGTTCAAGCCATGGTGCTGGGCGGCCACGGCGATGAAATGGTTCCCGTTCCTCAGCATACCAAGGTCAAGGGGAAGTCTATTACCGAGCTGCTTCCCGCGGACAAAATCGAAGCCATCAATCAGCGCACCCGCGACGGCGGCGCTGAGATTGTGAAATACCTGAAAACCGGCAGCGCTTATTACGCGCCTTCTTCCTCCGTGGTCCGTATGGTCCGCGCTGTGCTTGAAGACAAGGGTGAGGTCATTGCCTCCTGTGTGTATATGACCGGTCAGTACGGGCTTAAAGACGTTTACTGCGGCGTTCCGGCCAAGCTTGGACGCAAGGGCGTTGCGCAGATTGTGGAACTGCCCCTGACGGACAAGCAGAAGCAGGAACTCGCGACTTCCGCGCAGCATGTGCGCGAAAATTGCGAAAAAGTCACTCTGGTCGCGAAATAAGCCGTGGACAGCTTTAAATCCCGTTCCCAGCTCAAGGCCGGCAGCAAAGCCTATTCCATCTGGCGTCTGGACTCTCTCCAGAAGTCGGGCTTTGATATTTCCCGTGTTCCTTTTTCCATCCGCATCCTTCTTGAAAATCTTCTGAGGACTGAAGACGGCAAGGCTGTGCGCCGTGAAGACATCGAGGCTCTGGCCCGCTGGAGCGCGAAAGAAAAATCCGACAAGGAAATCGCTTTTACTCCCGCGCGCGTCATCCTGCAGGATTTTACCGGCGTTCCCTGCGTGGTCGATCTGGCCGCCATGCGCGACCAGATGATCAAGATGGGCAAGGATCCGAAAAAAATCAACCCGCTTCAGCCTGTGGACCTGGTCATTGACCACTCTGTCCAGGTGGACGCGTTTGGTTCTCCGGCTGCTTTCCAGGAAAACGTGGAAAAAGAATTCGGCCGCAACCTGGAGCGCTATCAGTTCCTGCGCTGGGGCCAGCAGGCTTTCCGGAATTTTCGCGCCGTGCCTCCGGGTACGGGCATTGTGCACCAGGTCAATCTGGAATACCTCGCGCCGGTCGTGATGACGCGCGAAGAGGGAAAAGAAACTTTCGCTTATTTTGACACGCTGGTCGGCACGGATTCGCACACGGTCATGATCAACGGCCTGGGCGTGCTGGGCTGGGGCGTGGGCGGCATTGAAGCCGAAGCCGCCATGCTGGGACAGCCGGTCTCCATGCTCATTCCTGAGGTTGTGGGTTTTAAATTGACCGGTCAGCTGAAAGAAGGCATGACTGCGACTGACCTGGTTTTGACCGTGACGCAGATGCTGCGTAAAAAAGGCGTGGTCGGAAAATTCGTGGAATTCTACGGCGCCGGGCTGGATAAACTCAGCCTCGCGGACCGCGCGACTATTGCCAACATGGCGCCCGAGTACGGCGCCACCATGGGATTTTTCCCTGTGGACGAAGAAACGCTTCAGTACCTGCGTTTGAGCGGCCGTCCGGAAGAACTGATCAAGCTTGTAGAGGCCTACCATAAAGAGCAGGGCCTTTTCCGCACACCGCAAACGCCGGATCCTGTTTTTTCCGATTCAATCGAGCTCGATCTTTCGACAGTTGAAGCCAGCCTTGCCGGGCCCAAACGCCCGCAGGACCGCGTTTCCCTCAAGGGCGTGAAAAAATCTTTTGATGACGCACTTGCCGCTTCCGGAAAAACCGCAAGTGCTTCCGTGGCGGCTGCCGGGCAGAACTACACCATGCGCCATGGCAATGTGGTCATCGCGGCCATTACCAGCTGTACCAATACTTCCAACCCCGCGGTCATGATCGGCGCGGGCCTGCTTGCCAAAAAGGCCGTGGAAAAAGGTTTGTCCACCAAGCCCTGGGTCAAGACCAGTCTGGCGCCTGGCTCCAAAGTGGTCATGGATTATTTGAGCAAGACAGGGCTTCAGCCTTATCTTGAGAAGTTAAAATTTCATTTGGTGGGTTACGGATGCACCACCTGCATTGGAAATTCCGGGCCTTTGCCGGACGCGGTTTCAAAAACCGTGAAAGACAATGATCTGGTGGTTGCGGCCGTGCTTTCCGGTAACCGCAATTTTGAAGGCCGGGTCAATCCGCAGGTGCGCGCCAATTACCTGGCTTCACCTCCGCTGGTGGTGGCTTACGCGCTGGCCGGGGACGTGGATAAGGACCTTACAGTCGAACCGCTTGGAAAAGATTCTTCCGGAAAAGATGTGTTTCTAAAAGATATCTGGCCTACGGACAAGGAAGTCCGTGACGCGGTCGCTCAAGTGGACGCTGAAATGTTCAAGCGCCAGTACGGAAAAGTTTTTGAAGGCGATAAACACTGGCAGGCGGTCAAGTCGCCCTCAGGCGACCGTTTTGTCTGGGATGAAAAATCCACCTATGTTAAAAAACCGCCTTATTTTGATGAAATGGCCAAGGAGCCGTCTGCGCTGAACGATATCGCGGGCGCGCGCATTCTGGCCGTGCTGGGGGATTCGGTCACGACCGACCATATTTCTCCGGCAGGCAATATTGCCAAGGACAGCCCGGCCGCGCAGTATCTGACCGCCCACGGCGTGGAGCCGAAGGATTTTAATTCTTACGGCGCTCGCCGCGGCAATCACGAAGTCATGATGCGCGGAACATTCGCCAATATCCGCTTGAAAAATTTTCTTCTTCCAGGCGTTGAGGGCGCGTATACCAGATTTCTTCTGGAGGGCCCTGAGAACGGATCCCAGATGTTTATTTATGACGCGGCCATGAAGTATCAGGCCAAAAAAGTTCCGCTTATGATTCTGGCCGGAAAAGAATAAGGTTCAGGTTCTTCGCGTGACTGGCCTGCAAAAGGCCCCATGCTTCTGGGCGTCAAGGCCGTGATCGCGGAAAGCTTTGAGCGTATTCACCGCAGCAATCTGATCGGTATGGGGATTCTGCCGCTGGAGTTCCTGCCCGGGCAGACCCGTGAGTCCCTGGGCTTGAGCGGTTCTGAGGTTTATTCCATTGAGGGCATTGCCAGAGGCCTGAAGCCGGGCAAGGTCCTGGACGTCACGGCCCAGTGTGTGTCGGGAACCAAAAAATTTCAGGCTCGCTGCAGGATTGACACTCCCGTGGAACTGGCCTATTATCAAAACGGCGGCATTCTTCAGTATGTCCTCCGTCAACTTGCTGGATAACGTTTTATAAAAAATGGATCATGAAAACATCGTCTTCGGAAGTTAAGGTTTCTCCTCATTTCTGGCTCCGGCGCCTTCATTCTCTTTCCGGCGTCATGCCTATCGGCGCTTTTCTTCTTGAGCACATGTTCACGAATTCTTTCATCGTCAACGGAGCAGCCGCTTATGATGAGAAGATCGAATTTTTGCGCGGGCTTCCCTATGTTACCGCCCTTGAAATCGGAATGATCGGGCTGCCGATTCTCTATCACGCGTTTTACGGTTTTTACATCATGTTTTCGGGGAAAAATAACCTTTCCTCTTATCCGCATACCAGTAACTGGCTTTACAGCCTTCAGCGCTGGACCGGTATCCTGACCTTCATTTACATTGGTTACCACGTATATCAAACCCGCATTGTCAACGCGCTCTATGGCACGGAAGTCAGCTACGCGCGTATGGCCGATCTGATGCACGACCCCAGGAATTTCTGGTTTTATATCGTCGGCCTTGCGGCAGTCATGTTTCATTTCGCGAACGGGCTTTGGGGATTTTTTATCAGCTGGGGCGTGACGGTGGGGCCCAAAGCGCAGAAAATCTCAGCTGTTATCTGCTCTCTTCTGGGCTTCGGGTTGTATTTTTCGGGTGTTAACGCGCTTCTTCATCTGGTCAGATAGGAATCAAAATGGCGGACAAGAAAAATAAAATTCTCGTAATCGGCGGCGGGCTTGCCGGTCTTATGACTGTTATCAAGCTTGCGGAAGCCGGTTTTCAGGTCGAACTTCTTTCGCTGGTTCCCTGCAAGCGCTCCCACTCAGTTTGCGCCCAGGGCGGCATCAATGCTTCTGTTAACACCAAAGGTGAAGGCGATTCCCCTCAGATTCACTTTGAAGAGACCATTCTGGGCGGGGACTTCCTGGCCAATCAGCCTATGGTTCTGGAGATGTGCCAGAACGCTCCTAATTTCGTTTACATGCTTGACCGCATGGGCGTGCAGTTCAACCGCACTCCCGAAGGCTTGATCGATTTCCGTCGTTTTGGCGGTACGCGTTTTCACCGCACGGCTTTCGCGGGCGCGACCACGGGCCAGCAGATTCTTTACGCGCTCGACGAGCAGGTCCGCCGTTTTGAAGTTGAAGGCAAGGTCACGCGTTATGAAGGCTGGGAATTTCTCTCCGCCGTTATGGATGATTCTGGCGTGGGCCGCGGGGTCGTGGCCATGAACCTGAACACTTTTGAGATCCGTTCCTTCCGCGGCGATGCCACGGTTTTTTGCACCGGCGGATGCGGCATGATTTACGGCCGTTCCACCATGTCCATGATCTGCACGGGCGCGGCCGCGGGTTCGCTTTTCCGTCAGGGTGTCTGGTATGCCAACGGCGAATTTATCCAGGTTCATCCCACCGCGATCGCGGGTGAAGACAAAAACCGTCTGATTTCCGAAGCCGTGCGCGGTGAGGGCGGGCGTCTCTGGACCTACAAGGACGGCAAGCGCTGGTACTTCATGGAAGAGTGGTATCCCAAATACGGGAACCTGGTTCCTCGCGATATTGCCTCCCGCGGTATTTTTAAAGTGGTCCGCGAACTCGGCCTTGGCGTCGACGGCAAAGACGTGGTTTATCTGGATATTTCCCATGTGGACCCCAAGACCCTGAAAGCCAAGCTCGGCGGTATTCTCGAGCTTTATGAAAAATTTATGAATGAAGACCCCAGCAAGGTTCCGATGCGCGTGTTTCCTTCGGTCCATTACACCATGGGCGGTCTTTACATTGACTCCAAGCAAATGACCAACGTTAAGGGCCTGCTGGCTGCGGGGGAATGCGAATACCAGTACCATGGAGCCAACCGCCTGGGCGCCAACTCGCTGCTTTCCTGCCTTCAGGGCGGTCTGGCCGCAGCGCGTACGGTAGGTGAGTACACGCAGGGTCTTGATAAATCTGTTGATGACATCAGCTCCAAATTTTTCGAAGACCAGGTCAAGAAGGAAGAAAACCGCCAGGATGAAATCCTTCGCATGCGCGGCAAGGAAAACCCTTACCAGCTCTGGGAAGAGATGGGCGAAGTCATGACCGAGAACGTTACAGTGGTGCGCTACAACAAGAAGCTGGAAGCCGCGGACCAGAAGCTCCAGGAACTCCAGAAGCGCGCTCAGAATATCAATGTTAATGACGTTTCAAAGTGGGCGAACCAGTCGGTGGTATTTACACGCCAGCTTTTTAACATGCTGGAGCTGGCCCGCGTGATCACGCTGGGCGCCCTGGCGCGCAATGAAAGCCGTGGCGCGCATTATAAACCTGATTATCCGAACCGTGACGACGCCAACTGGCTCAAGACGACTATCGCGAAATACACGCCCAAGGGTCCTGAGCTTTCTTATGAAGCGGTCGATACATCTTTACTGAAGCCGCGCGAACGAAAGTATTAGGCGGCTGTCAGCGGCGCGGTTTTATTAAACGCGTTTTGCTGTACCGGGGACATGAGGAGCAGTACTAATGGCTGAAAAACGTATTATCAAAGTCAAGATCAAGCGCCAGGACAGTCCGGATTCCAAGCCGCACTGGCAGGAATTCCGCGTCAATTACCGTCCGTACATGAATGTGGTCATCCTTTTGCGTGAAATCCAGAAGAACCCCAAGACTTTTGACGGCACTCCGACCACGCCTGTGACCTGGGATGCCAGCTGCCTTGAAGAAGTCTGCGGCATCTGCACCATGGTCATTAACGGCAAGGTCCGGCAGGCCTGCTCCGCGCTGGTGGATCAGCTGGGTGATGAAATCACTCTGGAACCCATGACCAAGTTTCCTCTGGTGCGCGACCTCGCGGTTGACCGCTCCCGGCTTTTTGAAACGCTTAAGAGGGTCAAGGCGTGGATTCCGATCGACGGCACGCACGCCCTTGGTCCCGGCCCGCGTATTTCTTCCGAGCAGCAGCAGATCGATTACATCATGTCCACCTGCTTTTCCTGCGGGTGCTGCCTGGAAGTCTGCCCGCAGATTAATTCCAAGTCTGACTTCATCGGCGCCATGGCCATTAACCAGGCCCGGCTTTTTAATGACCATCCTCTTGGAAAAGGAACGGCGAAAGAAAGACTCCGCGCCTTGATGGCTCAGGGCGGTATTGAAGACTGCGGCAATGCGCAGAATTGCGTCAAGTCCTGCCCAAAACAGATTCCTCTGGTCACATCGATTGCGGATGTTAACAAGCAGATCACGCAGAATATTTTCAGCCTGCTCAGCGAATAATCCTTTTCACGGAAAGTTTTTCCGTGGGTAAACCCCCGTCTGTTTTTGTTCCCAAAACCGGCAAGCATGTCTGGATTGACCCGTCTGCCCAAGTTCTGGGGCAGGTCACTCTCGGCGATTATTCCAGTGTCTGGCCCGGCGTGGTCATGCGCGGAGACATCAATAAAATCAAAGTTGGAAAATACACCAACATTCAGGACCTCAGCCTTTTACATGTGGAGACAGGCCGGGGCTGCGTGCTTGGCGACTATGTCACGGTCGGACATCAAGTCTGCCTGCACGCCTGCACGGTCAAGAGCGGCTCACTGGTGGGGATCGGCTCCATTGTGCTGGACGGCGCGGTTATTGGCGAAGGCGTTATCCTTGGCGCCGGAAGTCTGGTAACTCACGGCCAGAAACTCAAGTCAGGCTCTCTTTATTTCGGCAGACCTGCCAAATGGGTCCGCAAACTCAGCCGCCAGGAGATCCAGGGGCTGAAAAAATGGGCCATGAGGTACGTGAAATACGCCCAAAGCCACGCTTCCGGTCTTTTTCAGAGACTTTAATTATTACGTGCGGATTTTCAGGTTTTCGATATAATAGGGCTCTTTATGTCACAAACTACCAATACCAGTCCGGCTCAGCCCGACGCACATTTCGTTAAAGGCCTCGACGGAGTTATCGCCTCCCAGACTGCTTTAAGCCTTGTCGACGGCGCCAACAGCAAGCTTTCCTACCGCGGTATTCCGGTTGAAGAACTGGCTTCCAATTCCTCTTTTGAAGAAACCGTTTATTTTTTGTGGAACGGAAAACTTCCCACAGCTTCCGAATTTCAGGAGTTTCATAAAAATTTTGCCGCCATGCGTGCGGTATCTCCGGAAGTCTTAAGCGTTCTCAAGGGCTTTCCGAAAAACGCGCATCCCATGGGTGTTTTAAGGACCATGGTTTCCGCGCTTGGAATTTTTGACAAGGACGGCGACAAACAGGACCCTGAGACCATGAAGCTCCAGGCCTTGAAGCTCACGGCCGCTGTTCCTACAATCATCGCGGCTTTTTACCGTCTGCGGCAGGGTATGGAACCCATTGCTCCGGACCCCAAACTTTCTCAGGCTGCCGACTTCCTTTATATGATGCACGGGAAGCTTCCCGAGAAGGAAATGGAAAGGGCGCTGGATGCTTACATGATCCTTCTTGCCGATCATGGCCTGAATGCTTCCACTTTTGCGGCCCGCGTGACCACGGCCACTGAGTCGGACATGTATTCGGCCGCGACCTCTGCGAT
>CAZIQJ010000052.1:0-11352 GCA_964541285.1 uncultured bacterium
GGAACAGGCTCAAAAGACAGGGGATGAGAACCATAAAAACTGCGGAAGCGCGAAGAGCTTTCATAGGAGCCATAATAGCATATGCGGGGTGGGGATCAAGATTTTTGCCATGGTCTTTATCACGCCGGAGGTCTCTTAAGCTTTCAAGGGGAAAAGCCGATTATTAGGAAAGCTCGGAAAACGTATTTTTAAACATTTTTACCTGCTTTAAAGAGGGAAGGACCCAGATGATGAAACGTTTCCATTTTTCTTCCGCCTTCAGGTTGATGCTTGCGGCCGTATTTTTGTTTTCCCAGTCCGGCATGGGCCTTGCCGCGGAGCTTGAGGACCGCTGGAGCCGGGTTCAGGAAGAAGAAATCAATGCCAAGCAGGCCAAGATCAACGACCTCAAGGGCAAGATTGAGGTTTTGAGCAAACAGGTGGAAGATGAAAGAAAAACCACGGCTGCTTCGCAGGAAAAAATCTGGAAGGAATACAAGCATGGGGTTGAGGCTGAGCGCAAAGCCCTTCAGGACCAGCTGAACGCGCTTGAAGAGCGCGGGAGCCTTTTTGAAAAGGAGCTGGACAAGAAACGCGAGCAGGACCAGATCCAGATCCGTGAAAAACAGGACCAGATCCAGTCTCTCATTTCTCAGGTTGATTTCCTGAACAAACAGATCATTGAAGACCGCAAGACTTATGAAGAACAGAGCCGTGCGCTGAAAGACGCGGCCCAGAAGCAGACGGCCGCCTCTGGCGGTTCCGCGCCTCAGACCGGCGAGAATGTTTCAAACAATTCCATCCGTCTTTCCGGCGGCAGCGCTTACACGGATCAGGGGTACCGGAGTCAGTCCTTCAAGACCGCGCGGCCCGAATACTATATTGAAATCGGCGATGCTCTGGCCATTGATGTATGGCGCGTTCCTGACTTGACGCGCGAAGTGACGGTCCGGCCGGACGGACGTATTTCCATGCCTATCGTGGGGGACATCGACGTGGTCGGTATGACCCTGGTCGAGTTCCGGGATGTTTTGACCAAAAAATTTACTGAATATGTGTGGAACCCCCAGGTTTCGATTTCTGTCCGTCAGTTCGGCGGCCGCAAGTTTGTCATTCTTGGGGAAGTCCGCGGTCCGGGCGTGTACCGCTTCCAGCAGGACATTTCCCTTATTGAAGGCATTGCTTTGGCCGGCGGTTTTGCTCCCAACGCCAAGCGCGGCCGGGTCATGGTCATTCGCGGAGATATCCGCCGCGATCCTCAGGTCAAGATCATTACCGCGAATATGGAGAACGTCCTTCGCAAGGGCATGCTGAGCGAAAATTTGACGCTCATGCCCAACGATATTGTGTATGTCACAAAGGACTTCCTGGGCGATTACCGTGACGTCATTGACAATATCATCACGCCCACCTTTGGCGCGGGAACCGACTTCTTCGTTCTTCGCAGCGCTATCCGTACGGCTCAGGACAGGCGGAATTAGTAATGCCTGAGATAACACCCCAGGGGCCCGCTCCGCAGCAGCAGGTGGGCTCGGTTCCGGCGAGGATTGCTTCTGAATTCCGCCGTTATGAACTGACGCTGAGCGATTACTGGCGCATTCTTATGAAGCGCCGGATGCTGATCATCGCGTCCTTTTTCATTGTGCTGATCCTCGCGGTCGTTTATACAAACACCAAAACTCCTATTTATCAGACCACGTCAGCGGTCCGTATTTCTTCAAGCCCGCGTGCCTTCCAGTCAGACGCCATGGGTTACGGACGTTTCATGGGCGACCCGCTTTCCACGTATGCCAGCATGGTGACCAGCGAAGAAGTCATGCGCCGCGTGGTCATCCGCCTGAATCTTCTGCCCTCCACGGCCAAACTTGCGGACCTGAATGAAAAAGCGGGTGAAATCCGCGGCATGATTACCACGGAACCGATTTCAAGCACTGATGTCATTGAAATCACGGTCACTCACTCGCATCCGGAGCTGGCCGCCGCCATTGCCAACCAGGCCGCGCAGGCTTTTGCGGAAGTTGACCTGCTTGAAAAGAGCAAGCAGGCGCGCAATCTCCGCCGGTTCATTGAGACCCAGCTTGGAGTGTACTCCCAGAAACTGAAACTGACCGAAGAGCAGCTGCGTGAGTTCCGCGCCTCGGGCAAGGCTCTTGGAGTCGCCGTGGGCATGGAGCAGAAGCTTGGGGCCATGGAAGAGGAGCGGGGGATTCTTCTGAAGCAGTTTACGGAAAAACATCCTGACGTCATCAAGATCAACGGTGAAATCGAGGCACTTAAAAATCAGATCCGCGAACTTCCGGAAGATGAGCTTTCTCTGGCGCGTCTTCAGCGCGAGCTTGAAATCAACGACCGCACTTACCGTATGATGAAAGACAAGTACGAGGGTGCGAGGATGGCGGAAGCCGAACAGGTCGGTGACGTCACCGTGGTCCAGTCCGCGACAGTGCCGGAAGAACCCATCGCGCCCAAAAAGCTCATGAATAAACTGGCCGGCGCGGCCATCGGCCTGATCGTGGGTATCGCGCTGGCGGTTGTCAGTGAGAACATGGACACTTCGATCGGAACCATTGAAGACGTGGAGCAGGTTGTCCGCCTCCCCGTGATCGGCGTTATTCCCTACTTTAATCCGAACGAGGAGGAGAAACCCTGGTGGAGGTTTGACCAGTCTGTCTCCGAATTTTTCTCGCGCCGCAAAGACGTGGTGCCTGACGGCGGCTATCTGATCATGAACCAGGATTCATTTTCCACGCTTTCCGAAGCTTACCGCATTCTCAGAACTTTCATTGAGTTTCTGATGGGAGACAAAGGCGAGCTGGGCAGGGTCATTCTGATTACAAGTACCGGACCGCAGGAGGGGAAAACGCTTACAGCCTGCAATGTGGGGATTGTGCTGGCCCAGGGCGGAAAGAAAACGCTGCTGGTGGACGCGGACTTGCGGCGTCCCATGGTGCACCGCCTTTTTGGCGTGAAGCGGTCTCCCGGGCTGAGCGATGTTTTGATGGGGACCGTTTCTCTGGACCAGGGCAAACAGACCATGGCCGATATTCTGGTGGGAGAAAACTCAAAGTGGGACCAGGTGTTGACTTCCAAAATGCTGGACCGTCTGGAGCTTCTGACATCGGGCACCAACACGCCGACGCCTGCCGAACTTTTAAGCTCTGACGCCATGAAGCGTTTTATCGAGGAAGCCAGAAAGCATTACGATTATATTATTCTGGACACCCCGCCCGTACTGCCTGTGACCGACGCCCGCACGCTGGGCAAGTTCGCGGACTCGACCTTTTTTATTTACCGTGCCGGAAAGACCGCGCGCCGCGCGCTTACGCGTGCGCGTGAGGAGCTTAACCTGGCCGGCGTCAAGGTGAAGGGCATTATCCTGAACCAGGCGACACCGGAAATTACGCTGACGGACTCCTACTATTATCAGTACTACGGAGAGAAAAAAAGCGACCCCAAGAAAAAAGTCAGAAAACCCCCTTCTTCAGACGCTCTTCCTTTCAGCCAGAAAAAATAGCACAGCGCTTCTTTTTCCGGCGCGTGATCTCCAGTTATTTAAACCGCAGGATCAGTCTGTAAAACCCAG
Organism: uncultured bacterium; assembly: GCA_964541285.1. GTDB lineage: Bacteria > Omnitrophota > Omnitrophia > Omnitrophales > Aquincolibacteriaceae > CAYLPP01. Next base: position 3,563 of record CAZIQJ010000052.1, read on the forward strand.
GGAGCCTTCTGTTTTGGAAATCCTGACTGCGGCAGAAAAGGCCAGCAGTCCAAGGGGGAGCAGTATGGCTGAAAAAACAGCCAGGGCCAGGAAGGAAGGGCCAAGACTGCTGACGGGAGAGCCTTCCACAGAAGCCCGGATAATGCGTATGGAGTGCGTCATGGGCAGTAAAAGGGCTGATTTCTGCGCCCAGAGCGGCAGCAGGGTCAGGGGGAAGTAGATCCCGGAGAAAAGCCTGGTCAGGCCGTTTAAAAGCCAGGAAACCGGGTCTCCTCGCTTGAAGACCAGGATGAAGGCCGCGGAAAGCATGCCCAGCCCAAGAAGCGAAAAGACCGTCATGCCCAGACCGGCTGAAAAGGCCGCAAGATTCAGGCGGCTCAGGTCGAGATGAAAAAAAAGCGCGCCAATCAGAAGCCACGCCGCGATTTTCAGAGTAGTAAAAGTGAAGCTCCAGAAAGCGCTTGAAAAAATCAGCGTGACCGGGCGCGTGCCCGTCAGAAGAACAGCTTCAAGAGTTCCCGCGCCGATTTCCCTGTGAATGGCCAGGGAAAAACCCTGCAGCGCCGCGAATTGATAACCCGCGAAAGCCACGCCAAAAAGCAGAAAAGTGAAATAATCTCCAGAGGCCGGAGACTCCCAGTTACCCTGTACGAATTTTCCGAGATAAAAAAAGACCCAGCACTGGGCCATGATTGAAATCAGTTCAAAGAGGACCGAAGTCTTGAAACTCAGGTTTTCCTGAAGGTCACGCTTGAGAAAGGCCAGGGCTTTTTGAAAAAACATTCAGGTCAAAGCCTCCGTGTGCCGGCTGTAAAGCTGCTGCAGGGAAGCCGAGTCAGGGCAGGGGCCTGAATATTGAAGTTTTCCGTGTGACAGGATCATGGCATGCGTGGCCAGTTTTTCCGCCTCGCGGAAATCATGGGTTGAGAACACAAGGGCCCTGGAGGGGGAAAGAAGTTTTTCACGGATCAGGCTGTAAAGCTTTGAGGCCGCTCCCGGATCCAGGCTGCGCGAGGGTTCGTCCATCAGGACAAGTTTGGAGTCGATTAAAAGCGCGCGGGCGATGGCCAGCCTCTGACGGTGTCCGGTGGACATTTCCTGATACGGCCGGTCCACGGATTCCATTTCCAGCATTTCCGTCAGCTCCGCGATCCGGGCTTTCGCCTGTCCGCGCCCGATTCCGTAAAGCGTGGCGAAAAAGTCCAGATTTTGTCTTCCTGTCAGGCGCCAGTAAAAACTTTTTTCCTGTCCCAGGATCAGGCTGGAGAGTGCTCCTGGCCCCGGTGCCTGCCCGGACACAAGTACCTGGCCCTGGTCCTGGACCACAAGTCCGCTCAGGATTTTGAGCAAAGTTGTTTTTCCCGCGCCATTGGGCCCCAGCAGAGCACAGACCGAGCCTTCCGGGAGTTCGAAATTCAGATCTTCAAGAGCGGTCAGCGTGCGGGCAGGAGCGAAAAAATTGAAGCCGCCGCGGAGTTTGTAGGTTTTTCTCAGACCCTGAACCTTGACGGCGGATGAGGTAGGCATTTTTTTGATATTGCTTGGCTCCGATTTTGGCTAATATAACATATGCTTCGTAACGCCTCTAGAAGTAAAACCGTGCGTTTGTCTCTTAAAGAACCGCCCGCGCCTTCGGGTCTGGCTTCCGCGGCCCGGATCTTCAGACGCGACAAGGCTCTTCATCTGCCCGCCCTGGTTGACCGGAAACTTCTGGGGGTCATTGACCCTGAAATCAAAAAAGCGGTTTATATCAAGCGCCGGTATGGTTTTGCCCGTGAGCTTTTGATGAAGGAAAACAGGGCCTGGAACCTTCTGCATTTTCTGATGAATGGGGAAAGCGCTCTCAAGGCCTTCCGTAGGATCACCGGCAACTCCCATTTGAAGTTTTTTACCGGAAGGGTTTACAAGATGCTTCCGGCCAGGCATTACCTGGAATGGCATGATGATCTGAAGTATAATCGCCTGTGCGCGCTCAGCATCAACCTGAGTCCGGCCGCCTACCGCGGCGGCAGGCTGGAGCTGCGCGAGCGCAAAAGCGGCAGAATTATTTTCCGTTCGCCCGCGCTTAAGCCCGGCGACGGTATTTTGTTTTCAATCAGCCCGCGATTCGAGCACCGCTTGACCGCGGTCAGGGGAAAACGGGCAAAAATAGCCTATGCCGGCTGGTTCTACCGGAAACCGGAGAACCGCTGGTTTGCCAAAAACCGGTAGGTGTTTATGACCCTTCTAGCAGACAAAAAAAAGAGAACACAAACCTTTATCCAATTGACGCGCAAAGAAACCCGCATCACTGCCGGTGCCGGGGAAATGGCGGAGCTTCAGGCACGGTTCGCGAAAGATCACCATCTGGTCCTGCCGCGCTTTGTGGAGCGCGGCCTGATGAATGAAATCCGCGAAAGTCTCCTGGAAAAGGCGGTTTATTACAATAAAAAGCACAAAGGGCTGGCCCATGAGCTTTGCATGCGCAACAATTCCGCGAGCCAGCTGCTGCATTTCTTGATCAACGACGGCAGGGTCTATGATTTTATCCGCCAGGTCACAGGCTGCACTCCCATCGGCTGTTTCCACGGCCGCGTCTACCGCATGGAACCTGACAGCCCGCACCATCACAAATGGCACTCGGACTGGTCCCACCACCGTTTGATCGCCATGAGCATTAATCTGGGGCCGCAACCCTATCAGGGCGGAGGCCTGCAGATGCGGGAGAAGGACGGGGAGCCTTTTACAGAGGTTTTCAATACCGGCTACGGAGACGCCCTTATTTTCCGGCTGGGCGAAAACCTTGAGCACAGGGTTACAGACGTCACAGGAACGGTTGATAAAACTGCTTTTGCCGGATGGTTTGCCGGGCGTCCCAAATACACCCGCTCCCTTCGCTCTTCTATTGTAGGCCAGCGGCCTGCGGGAAAAAAATAGGCGGCCGTGCCTCTGCGGATCCGCAAGGACAGCTTCATTTCAAAGCTGAGCGAAAAGGAATGGGGACTTTTACGTTCCCGTTTTTCGCGCGGCCGCTGCGTGCTTCTTCCCGGGTTTCTGGACGCCTCGCTTCTGAATTCCATTAACCGGAAAATCTCTCCTTCAGACTATTACGAGCGCAAGGACAAGGGGATTGCGGCTGAATCCTGCATGAAGAAAAATCCGGTTTTTGATTTTTTTCATTTTCTTCTGAATGATGAATCCATTTTCCGCGCTGTTGAGAAAATCACGGGATGCCCGGTCATCCGCAATTTTCAGGGACGTCTCTACCGGCTGCTTCCAGGAGCCGGGCATTATGATTCCTGGCACAATGACATGGGGTCCAGACGACTGATCGGCCTGAGCATCAGCCTTGGCCCGTACGAGCGGGGAGGTTTTCTGGAAATGCGCCAGGAGCCGCAAGGAAAGATCCTGCGCCGTATCCGCCACCGCCGTCCGGGCGACGCCCTGCTTTTTAAGATCGCCGCGGACCTCAAGCACCGCGTCACGCCTGTGCTGGGGAATTATCCCCGCACTGCTTTCGCAGGATGGTTTCATTCTTCACCCCGTTTTTCAAAGCTGATTAAATGAAAAACCGCCTTTTGAATTTTACGGCCGGAATCTTTCTGATCTCCGTGTCCCTGCTCCTCAATCCTGTTTTTCTTGCCTGGGTTTTTTCGCCTGATGGGCGTATCAGCGGCACTGCCTCTGTCACGGTGATTATTCTTCTTGAGGCGTTTCTTCTTTTTGCCGGCGTTTTTATGGTCCGTTTTCGTGAGGCAGTGCCCTGGAAGCTGGTGTTTTTTTCCCTCGCGGTCTGCGCAGCCATGCTGCTTGCTTTCCTTGCCTGGGACTTTCATGCCGCTTACAAAAGTCTGTACGTTACGGAAAATCAGGAAACGCGGATTGATGTGCATGTGCATGATCCTGAGCTGGGCTGGAAACCCAGGCCCGGAGCTTTGGCCCGGCATATTTCAAAAGGTATTTTCGATGTCCAGTACGAAATGGATGAGCTGGGCTTCAAAAAAATCCCGCACCGTGAAAGCGCGGTCCGGAACCTTTATTTTTTTGGGGACTCCTTTACCTTTGGCGCCGGTGTTCCGAATGAAGAAACTTTCCCCAATATTCTGGCTTCGCGGTATCTCTCAGAGCGCGTGAATGTCTACAATGGCGGGGTCATGGGCTACGGCATTCTGCAAATGTACCTGCGTTATCTCAGCGTCGAAGACCGTATTAAAAAAGGGGATATTGTCGCGCTCACTCCCATCACGCCCGATTTGAAGCGGGGCTTTGAGACCTATTTTCTGGTCGAGGGGCTGCTTTTTGACGACCCCGTGAATTTCCGGAAGCGTCGATACCCCCGTTTCCGGAACGGTGAGGTGGACTTCATTACCTTCGGCAGTCCGCGTGCGGTTTTTGAAGTCCTTTCAAGCTTTGCTCCGGTTACAAGTGTGCTTTTTGAAGGCATCAAAAACAAACTGGGATGGTCCGCATTTGATCAGTCCCGTGAGATCCTGAGCGTCATGAAAAAGAGGGTGGAAGCAAGAGGAGCGCATTTTGTGATGGCCTTTCTGCCCATGGGAAACGAGCTCCTTTCAGACCGCTACGAAGTGGACCTTTCGGGTTTTGACGCGATCAGCCTTTTGCCTTATTTGCCTCATGAAAGGGAGGCTGTTTCAAAACTTGAAATTCCGGATGATAATCACCCCAGTGCTGCGGGGCATCAGGCGATCGCGGCCGCGCTTGCCCGTGTTTTTCGGGAGCAGGGCCTGCTGGGTCCTGAAGACCTCAAAGGGGCGGCTTCGTGAGGCGGATTTTTTTTCTGAGTCTGGCCGCGGCGGCAGCGTGCTTTCTTGCCCTGCGTCTTGCAGGTATCTTTGGAGGGGCTGAGTTTTACGCCTGGCCCGAAGAGATGGTGCGCGGCACCCTGGGCCGCGAACTGATGACCGGCCTGCAGCGGCCGCTGTGGGACTATCAGGCGGACCTTTATGACGGCGGGTCGCTTGTTTCCGGAGGTTTGGCATTTGTTTTTTTTAAAATCATGGGGCCGTCCTGGCTCGCGCTGAAATTCAGCGCTCTGGTTTTCCCTCTGGCATCGCTCATTCTTCTCATGATTTTTCTGAACCGGTTTTTCAGCCTGCGTGCCGCGGTTTACGGCGGTTTTTTATTTGCTTTCGCGCCTCCGGCTTTTGCCCGGCTTTCCACCCTGGCTATCGGCGCCTGGTTTGAATCGATTTTTTTTATTCTGGTAATTTTTACGCTTCTTTATGAAATTCTCTGGAAAAGAGAGGAGGGGAAAGCCCGGGGACTGTTCATTCTTCTGGGGCTTGCCGGAGGTATCGCGTGCTGGTACACGGCTTCTAACTTCACGGTTTTTTTGACCGCGGTCTTTTGCCTGCTCTTTTTTAAAAGGATTTCATTCTCACTTTTTGTCCGCCTGTCTGCCGGTTTTGCCGCTGGTTTTTTGCCGTTCATTGCTTATAATTTTGCGCATGGATGGCAGGGGCTGCGGTTTCTTTTGTCTCTTTTCGCTGATCCTCCGGCAAATCCCGGTTCGTTCCTGCTCGCCGCCATCAGGCTCCCTCTTTATGATTTTCCGCAGTCTTTCGGGTTCCCGGGAGGGATTTTCTGGAATGCCGCCTACTGCCTGCTTGCCGCAGCCATGATGATTTCCGGGCTTCTGGTTTATAAAAAAGAACCCCGCCGCCTGCCTCTGCTTGTTTTTACGGTGCTGTATTCCGGTCTTTTTATCCTGGGTGATTTTCATCTTTCGTTTGGCCGGGATTTTTTTCTATGCCGCTACTTCTCATGTCTTTATCTTTCCATGGTTCTTTTTTGCGCCATCATGGCTTCCCGGGCGGGGCTGGCAAGAGCGGCTTTTGCCGGAATGCTGATCCTGTCAATTTCAGGGAACCAGGCGTTCTGGAGCCTTTCCGGCCATGGCAGGCCATCGGTCTGGAGCGGATATGCCTACGCGGACCTTGGGGGAGTCTGGGCGGAAAAACCTTTTTCAATGCCCGAAGGTTTTAAAGGGCTGGTTTTGACCTTGAACAGGTACAACCGCGAGCAGGCGCAGAAAATCGCCTACGGCTACTTCTTCAGCTCCGCGCCTCAGGAACGCCCGGCCGGACCTGCAGAAATCCGGAGTATGATCCAGGAAAGCCCTGATTTTCTATGGCCCTTTCTTCTGGGCTGGTGGGGAGCTGATTTTGCCGCGCGCGGGGAGAGAAACGCCGAAGCTGAAGCCGTCATGGGCGGGGATTATTCCGGAATGGAAGATTTCTTTTACTGGAAATATCATTCGGACCTGCATCTTTCAGGCCCTGAGGGTTTCATCCTTTCAGGCCTGCCTCCGGCTTCGGAAAGATGGTTTTATTTTTACGCGGGAGTTTCGGCCGCGGACTGGAAGCATGAAAAATTTGAGGGCGTGGAAATTCTTTCCCCGGAACAGAAGAAATGGTTTTACCGCGGCCTTGGCGCGGGATGCGCAGCGCGGATGATGCGCGGGTTTTATGCGGACCGTTCTTTTTCCTATTCAGGTCCTTTTATGGCAGGAGCGCCGGGGCAGGAAGCCAATATCGCCTGGGGCGCAGGCTGGGCCTTCAGGACAGCATTTCCTGAGGATTTTGAAAGATTCAGGGACCGGGTTGAGACTTTTCCCGAAAAACTCAGGGATGCGGCTTTGCGCGGCGGTCAGGCTTTCGACGCTTTTCTTTTTCCCGGAGTGGAAGTCAGAGGTTATTCAGGTCTTTTTCAATAAGACGGGCCAGCCGCGGCAGCTGGTTTAAGTCCCGTGGATAATAAATCTTGCGGACAGGGATCCGGGCCGCCATGTCATGCGCCATTTCCAGATGTTTCAAATTCCTTCCCGGCTTTTCCGCCACCAGGTTGTAAAAAGCGTTGATAATTTCCATGACCGTGTCTTTTCCTCTCACCTTACGCAAGGCCACAGTTTTCTTGGCCCGTATTTTCTGCAGGTCGGATAAAAGATAAATGACTGCGATCCGGGCAGGGGAAGAAAAAGTCTGCCCGGCCGAAAGCTGAATGATTCTTTTACCGCTGCGGGGATTGACCGGAAACACCCCGGGTTTCCGGAAAAACTTTCTTGCCGAGCGGTCAAAAAGCTTGATGCGGGGAGATCCCGGAAAGGCGGTCCACCGGCCGCGATTTTTTTTCAGGTTCAGTAAATCGTCGCTCAGGAGCCGGAAGCCCCGGCTGATAAGGCATCCTGCCAGGGTGGATTTTCCAAAACCGGAGTCCCCGAAGAGCGCCACCGCTTTCTTTTCACGCACCAGCGCCGTAGCGTGGAAGGGTTCATGCCCCAGGCGGATCATGGCAAAGGAAACAGCCTGCACCAGCAGGTGCTGGAGAAAAGCCTCGCGCAGCTGAATATTTTCAGGGAATTTTTTGTAATGGATTTTTTTGCCGTCCGCGGAAATCAGGAATTCCGCGTAATAGTGAAAGCGCAGGTACTCGCTGTCGTTTTTCAGGCGGGCGTATTGAAAAGTTTTACGGCCGCGGGGCTTGATGCCCCTGAAAAGAGACGCGTCCGGACGCAGGACAATATCCGGTTTTCTTTTCGAAGAGGGGGCGCTCAGGAAGAAAGGGCAGTCGAGGGTGATGCCGTAAAGGAAATACCTCACGCTGAGGCGATCGAGCCGCTCAGTTCGTGCTGCCGGTACGCGTTTTATTCGGACCCGCAGAGTTGGTTTCGCGGCGTGTCTGCCGGATGCCAAGCGTCAGCTTTTTGAAATCCCCGTACTTTACGAGCTTAGGCGTGCTGTAAATTTTCTTTTTGGGAGATTTTTTCACTTTCAGCCCCTTTGGTGATGAAT
>CAZIQJ010000053.1:0-11253 GCA_964541285.1 uncultured bacterium
GATCGGCCGTCAGCGCTTGCAGGCGATCGGGCTGTCGAGAAGCACCAAAAAATTACTTTTGTCAGTAAAATGTTCAAAGTCACGGGAAACAGGAAATTCAATATCTACGGCGACCTGACCATTAAAGGGATTACCGTGCCCGTGGAATTCCAGACGGAAATGCTGACTCCCCCCTCAGAAATAGCTCCGAACAAACCCATCCATTTTCATACCCAGACCTATATCCGCAGAAAAGATTTCAAGCTTGGAACCGGAGGGTTCTTCACCCCTATCATGATCGTGACCGCGGAGACACTCAAACTCAGCCTTGATGTCGAAGGACGGCCGCAGCAGATCTGATCAGTTTTTTTCCGCCAGAAGGGCCCGGAGATTTCCAAAAGTCTTGAAGGGAATGTTGACGCACAGCCTGTTGACGATGGCCGCGGGAATATGGCCGCCGGTGTCGCAATGCTGCTGAAATGAAACCCAGGTCCTGCCGTCCGGCAATTCCCTGAAATGCCACTCCACTTTCAAATAGGGAATGCGCACGAAATCCGGCTGTCTGGGATAGGCGTCAGGCGCTTCGGAAAGCCGGAACACGATGTCCCCGCCTTCTTCGGTTTTTACCCGGCGGTAAGCGCTGTCTCGGTCGGCAACCGGCCAGGGCATGTCCATGGTGAAATAAATCAGCGCTTCATTGGGGGATTTTGTTTCAAGAAGCCGCGCGCCCGTGCAGTCGCTGAACCACTCCTTGTAACGCTCAATCTGTTCATAAAACGCCACCACTTTGTCACGAGAAACATCCAGCGTGGTCTCGGCCCTGAACTCCAGGACCGGAGAACCTTCCACCTTGCGGGTGTAGACCTTAATGCCTTCACTGTCCTTGCGAAGCCGCCAGCCCAGCTCCTCCGCCGCAGCGGAAGTGCAGACGAGCAGGCCCAGTAAAAATAAAACCGCCGCGCGCATTTTCACGCCCGTATTGTAAAACTCTTTTCATGCAGCGGCCAGCATTTTTCACCTTTGCCGGACGGCGGCTTTCTTTACGCGCACATGCTGTCGTAATTGTTCGACGGATAGCGCTCGCGAAAACGGTTTTCAATCCATACGGACGGCACGTAGAAAACCATTTCCCGGCGCAATTCGGCCGCGGCCGCGCCATGGTCCGACGCCCTCTCCCTGATGGGAGCGTTAAAATAACCTTTTTTCAGAAGCGAGTTTTTAATGCCTGGCTGCTTTGCCGTTTTCGCTCGACGGATCATGACGAACTCCTTCCGAAGGCCTGAGCCTTCAATCCTTAGATTTCTTTTTCTTCCGGCTCAAGATAAGCCAGCAGTTTCACCAGGTCATCCGCGTGCTCTTCTTCCTTGGCCAGAATTTCTTCCATCAGTCTCCGGCTGGTAGGATCGCTTTCGCCTATATAGCGGATCATCTCACCGTAAGACTCGATGGCAATCCGCTCGGCCACAAGATCCTCACGGACCATATCCGCCAGAGATTCTCCTTCCACGTACTCCGAATGGCTGTGATACAGCAGGTTCTTCGGGTTCAGGTCCGGCTCTCCGCCAAGCTGCGTAATGCGCCCGGCAATCCGGTCCGCATGGGCCTGCTCTTCAGCCGCGTGTTCCTGAAATTCCGCGGCCACGGGTTGTGCATGGATCCCCTCCGCCATGTAGTAGTGGCGCTTGTAACGCAGAACGCAGACAATTTCAGTAGCCAGCGCTTCATTCAGAAGCCTCAGGATGGTTTTCCTGTCGCCCTGATAAGAATCCACCACCGCGCCCTGGTCCATGTGGCTGCGCGCGCGCCTGCGGATGTCCTGGACCGCGCTCAGAAAAGGTCTGAGCTGTTCCTTTTTTGGTTCCGCCTTCACTTTGTGGTTTCTCATTTTTCCTCCTTGTTTTGAAAAAAAGGGAGGCGCTCTCTCCCCAGCACGCTCCACGGCCGGGCGGCCGCTTTGCGCCAGCGCCTCCCCCCCCGACTTTTATTCCAGGGGGAAACCGGAAGCTTTCCACTCCCGGATACCGCCCTCATAGGCCTTGGCATCAAAACCCAGATCCGACAATTTTCGGGCGGCATCGCGGGAGGCAGAGCAGTCAGGACTTGCGCAATAAGTCACAACCTCGCGGTTCTTGTCCAGCTCCCCCTGCCGTTCAGCAATTTCCGCCGCCGGAATTTTCAGAGACCCGGGAATCATGCCAAGAGCGTAAAATTTCGGCTCCAGCACATTGACCAGCTGAAAATCCTCCATGCGGTCCAGTTTTACCTTCAGTTCATCTTTTGAAATCGTCTGCAGAGTCTGCATAAATTTTTCCTCCTAGATTTTTGCCCGCCCCGGCAGAAGAAAATAAAGAAGCATGCCGAGAAAAGGCAGGATTAAAATTAAAAGAATCCAGAGCAGCTTGCGTCCGCCGCTCATCGGCGACTGAACACAATCCATAATGGCCACAATATCCAGCGCAAAAACAATCATTCCCGCGAGTCCGTACATGGATTCCTCCTTTCACAGCCTTCCGGTCAACAGAAGCAGAATGACCAGAAGCAGGAGAATGCCCGCTCCTCCGCTGGGGTAATACCCCCAGCCTGCGCTGTACGGCCAGATCGGCCACCCGCCGATCAGCACGCCCACCAGCAAGATCACCAAAAGCGCTGTAATATTCATAAATCCCCTTTCGCTCCGTGAGTCTCAACATGACCTGACTGATTCAAGGAGCGTGCCAAGTCACTTATCCTCAGAGAATCAAAAGAGTTAGAAAAAAAAGAGAGAAACAGGCCGGACTTTTAGAGGGAAAAAGTGTCGCAGATTTCGGACAGATGCGGAGGCTTTCTCGGACACTGCCTGCAACGCAGGCTTTATGAAAAATCCGAGAACAGGCGGGGTGTTTTGGAAAAAAACTTCATTTCCCGTCCGGTGACGGGATGCAGGAATTCCAGACGGGACGCATGCAGGAGCAGCCTCTCCGCCTTTACCAGGGGCCGCATATCTTCCTGCCAGCCCAGGTCGCGGTAGCGTTCAAAAACCGCGGGATCGATATAAATTTTATCGCCCGCGACCGGATGGCCAAGAATGGCGAGATGGGCGCGGATCTGGTGCGTGCGTCCGGTTTCCGGCACAATTTTAAGAAAAGCGTATTCTCCCCGCGCTTCCAGAACCTCATAATGCGTGACCGCGCTCTGCCCTTCAGGGTCTTCCACGCGCACGTGATGCGTATTTCGGACCACCGTCCCCAGAGGCGCTGAAATCACACCCTTGCGCTGAGACGGAACGCCCAGGACCACCGCCGTGTATTCCTTGTAAACGCGCCGGTTCTCAAAAAGACTGCCGAGCTTTCCCGCGATTTCAGAATTTTTGGCCACCAGCACCAGACCGCTGGTCTCGGAATCCAGGCGGTTGACCACACGCAGGCCTTCCGCAGCCGCGGGAAAATCTTTTTTCAGCAGGGAGAGCAGGGTCTTTTCCTTGAAACGGCCGACCGGATGAACTGGAAGGGGCGCGGGTTTGTCCGCTGTCAGAAAATATTCGTCCTCAAAAAGGACCTGGTAGGAGGTTTCAACATGAAGGTCTTCTTCCCTGCGCATGGGGAAGTCCTTCAAAAAGATTTCTTCTTCCCGCGGTTTTCATAGGCCGCGACCGCGGCTTTTTCTTTTTTCGCGGCGCTCACCCATTCCCGGGACGCGGGAAGGCTCTCGATAGTCTCCATGTAAGCACGGGAAACATTGTCTACCTTGACGTCATACGTGAGAAAGCGGTAGACCACGGGCGCGTACATGGCGTCGGCAATGGTGAATTTTCCAAAAAGAAATGGTCCGCCTTTTCCGTATTTCCCGCGGCATTCATTCCATATTTCCAGAATGCGGTCAATGTCAGCCTGTGTTTCAGGGGTCACGGGAAAATCCTGATAACGCGCGAAAAAATGGCAGGTCATGCTCTGGCGCAGGGCCGTAAAGCCCGCGTGCATTTCATTTGAAACCGCGCGCGCTTCAGCGCGGGCCTTGCGGTCTTTTGGCCAGAGGTTTTTACCGGGATATTTTTCCGCCAGATACTCACAGATGGCCAGGGATTCCCACACCTTGACATTTCCGTCAATCAGCACGGGAACACGGCCGCCCGGAGAAAATTTTCCGATGGCGGCTTTGGTTGTTTTACTCCCCAGAAAAATCACGGTCTCTTTGAACCGGATCCCCGCCATTTTCATCAGCAGCCAGGGCCGGAAAGACCAGGAAGAATATTTTTTGTTCGCAATGATCAGATGCATCACGCGCGCCCCGAAACTTCGCCCGTCTGCGTGTTGACGCGTACCACGTCGCCTTCCTTGACGTAAAGTGGCACGCGTACTTCGATTCCGGTTTCAAGATTGGCAAGCTTCAGGGAGCTGGCGGACGAATCCCCCTTGATGCCGGGTTCGGTGTAAGTGACTTTCAGTTCCACATAAACAGGGAATTCCAGGGAAACCGGCTCGCCATTGTATTTCAGGACCTGCAGAGGCGAGCCTTCCTTGATATAGCCTTTGACGTCCGCGATTTTGGCAAGCGGCATGCCGAACTGCTCGTAAGTCGCTTCATCCATGAAGTAATAGGCGTCGGGGTCGGAATAAAGAAATGAAACCGGAACTTTTTCCACGTCCGCTTCTTCAAATTTTTCCGCAGTCTTGAAATTCTTGTCCAGCACGGCCCCGTTCAAAAGATTGCGGACGCGGGCCTTGACCATGGTGGAAGCTCCGCGCGCCGAAGGTGAGGCGAACGTCACGTCCAGCACCACAAACGGCTGGCCGTCGATCAGGATCATGAGTTTTTTCTTAAGTTCATTAGCTCCGATAAGAGGCATAAAATTCCTTTCGAATCATTCTGAAGCAGGACGCAAGGGCCGTATTTTACGACGGAAATGAAAAAAAGAAAAGACTCAGGAGGAGCTGGCGGGAGCCTGCGCCGCAGCCGGTTCCGGGGCAAGGCGGTACTGCTCGCGGAGATTGGCACGGACCTGTTCGGCATCAAATACCAGGCCTGAAGCGCCCTCCGGCTTTTCACGGTGGCATTGGATCATGAAATACGTCGCGGGAATCGGATAAGTGTAGGTCTGCCATGAGGAATAATAGTTTTCCGGAAAACAATGGCGGCCGACGCAGCTGACAGGCATGGAGTCAGGCACGGACCGGACGATCTGCTTGTCTCCCGGTTTTTCGCTGATGATGGTGAAATATTTATAGCCGTTTTGCAGCGCGACCTCCGCGCTTCGCAGAAAGGCAAGGTCCGTCACCCTCTGGACATCGCTGTCGGAATTGCCCGTGAACTGAATGCTGTAGATACCGTCCTGGATTTTAGTGTCGGAATAACCGCCGCCGCGGCCTGAGGATTTTACATACGCCATGGGTGCGGCGCAGCCGCTCAGAAAACCGCAGAAGAAAAGGCAGGTAAAAAATATTTTTGCGGGCATGTTTTTCATGACTTTATTATACGCCCGGGAACTGAGGGAAAACCAGCCATCTTTTGATGTCTTGAATGAAGGGATTAAATAACCCGGACAGCCTGGCCTTCAAACTCAACGCGGTGGCCCGCGCGGACCTTGAAGGCCTTGCGGGTTTCAGGAGCGCCGTTGACCGTGACAAGCCCCGCGGCAATACACTGCTTGGCTGTTCCCCCGCTTTCGCAAAGGCCCATGAGCTTCAGCAGTTTGTAAAGCTCGATAAATTCTTCTGTGAGCTTGAATTCAAGATCCGGCATGAAGACATTGTATGCAGGAAGCCGGGAAAATCAACGCGCGAATGAAGCCTTATCCTTTTTTGCTTTTGACGTCTTCAAGACGGAAGCGGATGGGAATCACGACCTGCGAGTCCGCGGCCAGAAAACCCATTTTCCCAGGGCTGAACTTCCAGCCCTTGATGGCCCTGACCGCGGAGCGGTCCAGCAGCGGATAGCCGGAGCTGTCTTTCAGCACCACATTCTTCGGTCTTCCGGTGCGGCTGACAGTGACGGAAACCAGGACCAGACCTTCCTGCCCCATGGCAATGGCTTCCTGCGGATACGGCGGCGGCGGGTTCTTCAAATAACCGGCCTTGGCATCAACCGAGCCTCCGCCGGCGGAATAAAACGTTGTTTTGCTCTTGCCCGGAACAGCAGAACTTCCATCTCCAGAATATTCGGAGTCTTCAGATGTCATCGCGGGAGAGGTATTTTCTTCCGCGGATTTCAGGTCACCCGCGGGCTGCGGCAGCGGCGTCAGCATTTCCATTTCACTTTTCTCAGGCGTGATTTCCGGCTGCCGGACCTGCACACCCTGCGCCGAGGCCCGGGGAAGCGCGGCAATCAGCGAAACTTCCATGCCGCCGTCGCTGAGCTCAATGCCATACTCCGCCGGACGGACAAAAGCAAACCCTCCGGCCGTAAAAAGAAAAATATGGACCATCAGGGCCGCGATAAAACTGATGATCCTCGGACGCTTTTCCGCGTCCGGGTTCTCCCAGAGCGGGAGGCTGCGCACACGGGTTTGTCCGGTTTCCGTGAGGAAATCAAGCGTGGAATTCATGATCTCTCCTTTTGGCCCGCGGTAAAATCTGTCAGCGCGGCCGGTGACTGGCTTGCGGTCTGGATAGCGACCTTGTTGATGCCAAGTTTACGGACTTCATCCAGCACCCGGACTGCGGCGCCGAACAAGGCCTTTTCATCGCCATGAATAAAAACTTTCAGGTCCGCGTCCGTTTCCTTCAGCGTTTTCAGACGCGAGGAAAGCTGCTCCACGGAAATTTTCTCCTTGTCCAGATACAAAAAACTGTCTTCAGTCACAGTCAAAGTGACAAAAGCTTTCCGGTCTTCCGCCGTGGCCGTGGCTGCCGCCGGAAGGTTCACGGGAATCGCACGGTTCTTGACCATGGAAAGCGAAACCATGACAAAAGTCGCAAGCAGAAAGAATACAATGTCAATCAGCGGAATAATTTCAATGCGCGCGCGTTTGCGGACGTAATGCTGACGGAGTTTCATGCCTGTTTGGAAGGCTGGCTCAAAAGAAGCTCCAGATGCGTCGAAGCGTCTTCAAGCTCATGCCTTGCCTCCTCCATTCTCGCGTTCAGAAAATTAAAGGGAATCAGGGAAATAATCGCGATGCCAAGGCCGAAGGCCGTGGCAATCAGCGCTTCCGCAATGCCGCCGGTGATGGCTGTGGGCGCGTCCAGTTCCTGGCCTCCCAAAAGGCTGAAAGCGCGGATCATGCCGGTCACGGTACCGAGCAGTCCAAGCAAGGGAGAAAGCGTGATGATGGTATCCAGCGCCACAAGGCCGTGATTAAAACGCTTGAGTTCCAGACTGGCCGCGCGCATCAGCGCGTTTGAAAATGATTTTTCACTGTGCGCAAGGCCGTAGGTCAGCGTGCGCGCCACAAAATCCTTTGAGGTACGGCCTTCGGAAATGGCCATGTCCACATCGCCGCACTCGACCGCGGCAAGAATACGGTCCACGGTTTCCGGGCTGCGGCGGCGTTTTTCACGGACAATAAAAATAGTCCGTTCCACCACAACCGTCATGGCGGCAAGAGAAGTCGCAAGCAGGGGCCACATGATCGGCCCGCCTTTTTCAAAAAGCCCAAGAAGTGTCATATACATTCCCTTTCATTTAGGATTTCAATCCGGCATTCACCGGTCAAATTTTATTTCCGGCCGCGGGGCGCGTAAAAAAGCGCCGCCACGCCATGGCAAATCCGGTCCAGACCAGC
The DNA here is from genome assembly GCA_964541285.1 of uncultured bacterium. Taxonomy (GTDB): domain Bacteria; phylum Omnitrophota; class Omnitrophia; order Omnitrophales; family Aquincolibacteriaceae; genus CAYLPP01. The sequence goes on from CAZIQJ010000053.1 coordinate 7,676, forward strand.
AGGGCCGCTCCCGAACCCGCTAAAAAAGCCAGCAGCTGCCCGATCCATCCGCCCGCCTCGCCCACATGCAGGGCACGCGCCCATATCCTGGCCTGCTGGCCTCTGCTTTGTCCGCCAAACGGTTCCCACTTCACTTCCGAAGTTCCCGGTGCCAGCGTCAGCTTCGAACGCATAAAACCGGGCGCGTTCCGGTGTTGAATAAATGCCATGAACGGCCCGCCCGCATCACGCGGAGCGCGCACGCTGATGGTCTTCCAGTCCGGAGCCTTCAGCGCGGCTTGTTCAAAAACTTCTTCAAATTTCAGGCTTATGTCCGGAGCCTTGCCTGATTCAGGCTTTGGCCCGCCCATTTTCAGCTGCTGCGCCGGCGGTTCACTTCCCGCGAGGCGGAACAGCAGGCTATTGGCCCAGCCGTATGACATGACAAGTCCGGTCAAAGTCGTGATCAGCAAAAGCGGCCAGCACCAGAAGCCGATGACATTGTGCCAGTTCCAGTCGCGCGCCCTGCCTTTGAGTTCAGGGTTGAAAAACAGCACCTGCTTAAGCGCGTTTTTCGCCCAGTTTCTGGGCCACCATAAAATAAAACCGCTTATGACCAAAAAACAAAAGAACGCGTTGGCCGCGTGCGTCACGTTCAATCCCGCGTCTTTCAGGGCCAGCCTGCGGTGAATATCTTCCACCCCATGCATAAAGCGGTGTGCCGCAGTATCTTCCCCCAGGATTTCTCCTGTGTACGGGTTAACGTAAAACGTTTTGTCGCGCCCCGCGAAAACCACCACCGAAGCCGCGGGGTCTGACTTTACGGTCATGCCCGAAACCGCCGGACTGCCCGGTTTTTGCTGCGTGATTTTTCCCGCCAGCTCCACAGCGTTCATTTTGCGCGCTGCCGTCTCCGGGACTTCGACTTTCAGCACCGCGCGGTCCGCGGCTTCAAGGATCTGCGTTTCAAACGCCATCATCGCGCCTGTAACCGCCATGACAAAAATGACCGATCCTGCCGTCACTCCTGCCGTCAAATGCACCCAGAAAAGAAAGCGCCGCAGAGTCACAGGATTCCTGAAAACTGAATTGCGCCTTTCGGGAACCTCACCCAAGGGCTATTTTAACTCCCCCGTAAATATTGCGCGGAGCACCAGGATCAATCCCGGAACTTGTCACACGAGCAAAATATTTCTCATCAAAAATATTGTTAATCCCGCCAAACACGCTCAAATCATATTTCCCGCTGATGTTTCGCAGCAAATTAACCTCGCCCGTCAGATCCCAGATCTTGTAGGACGGAATATAGCGGTTAACAGTACTCGCATCATCGGCATAATGTTCACCCAAAAATGTCCCGAGAAAATCAAGCTTAACGCGATCATGCCATGCATATTGAACGCCGACTCTCAGGTTATAGCGGGGAGCATACGCAGGCTGCCTGCCTTCATTGGGCCCCTCATTGAATTCGGCATCCAGCATGGTAAAAACCGCGCGCGGAGCGAAACGCCCAAGGGTCTTTCCGTGTTCTGCTTCGTTCAGATAGTCGTAAGCGCCGATGAGGTCGACATCCGCAGCTAATTCCAGGCCCTGGTGAAACGCGTCGCCTACATTCTGGATCGTATTGCCAACCGTTCCGGTCTGGTCATTGAAATCCAAAATAAAATACCCGATGTCCCAGCTTGCAAAGGGAAAAGGCTTGCCCCGAAGGCCCACATCATACTGCCAGGCAAATCCCTCTTCAAGATCCCCATTAATAACCTGATTAGTGCCAAGAGGAACTGCATCTGCAAATACTTTGGGCCGATAGGACTGGGAAATATTCGTATAGAGCTCAATGCCTCTGGACACCTCGTAGACAACCCCAAGCCCCATAAGAGGCACAAAGCTAAACTCTCTTTCATCCGCCAGAGGAACCGCAGTCTTGTCCAGGTTCTGGTTTTCCTTGATCTGCTGCCAAATATTCTCCAGCCGCAGCCCGGGCGTCACTGACAACCTGCCCCAGCGAAAAAGATTTTCAATAAAAATTGAAAGATACTGAATATGACGGTCAGAATCTTTCCTTACCAGGCCAGAATCAGCGGCAGGGCCTTCTCCTCGCCGTTCCTGGCGCGGGGAGGCTGAAAAATAAGTATGAGTCCCAAAACTCAGAGTATGTGTTTCTCCAAAAAGATCGTAGTCATGACGCAACCGCGGCTCAAAACCGATATTATAAAACTCCTGCTGCTGAATATCATTGGAGTTGGCGGCTCCCCCTGTGGGAAGAGTCCCAAACCCGCCTCCCCGCTGGCGCTTGCTCCCGCGGTTGTAGTAACCTCCATAAAGCTTAAAATCAAATTGTGTTTCGTCTGAAAATTCTTTTTCGTAGGTGATGTCTCCGTAATACCGTTCAAGCTCAAAACGGTCAAATTCCCTTGTCGTCATCTCAAAGCGGTCATCAAAATTCTGGCGGGTCAGGCCGCCCGGCTCACCATGCTTTTCATGATACTCGTCATAATTGAGCGTAAGACGCGAATCTCCGGTCTGATTCACAACGGTTTTGATTCCAGAGCTTATAACCTCGAAATCACTGTTGGAATCTCGAAAACCATCTCCCTGGCGTTCATGAAAATAGGCGAGATACCCCATGGGGCCAATCGTTCCGCTTAAAGATTCGTAAGTAGAAAAGTAGTTATTCGAGCCAAAAACATTCTCCGTGCTCAAAATGGCCTTCTTATTAAGCTCTGGCTTTCGGGTCACATAATTAAGAGTTCCTCCCGGCTGAGGGCCATACATCAGAGAAGATCCCCCCCTGATAAACTCGATTCGCTCAACCGTTTGAAGCGGAGGGGTATAATAAGCTTCGGGATATCCAAACATATCCGCTTGAATAGGAATACCGTCCTTCATGACCTGCATATACTGCGCCCGGTCGGGATTCAAGCCTCTGTAGCCTATACTGACAAGGGGCGTGGACTCTTCACTTACAAGAAGCCCAGGTGTTTCGCTTAGCGTTTGCCGGTAATTGTTGTTTGTAACCGCAGGGGCATTATCCAGCTCCAGGCTGGTTGTTTTTTTCCCCTTATTAATCCTGGTTCCCTGCACATCAGGAAGGAAAGACAGGCCGCGGCCCGTATCCGCGACTACATTAATTTCTTCAAGCATGGTCGCGGCCTCTTTATTGGAGGCCGCCAGACTCGGTTTCGCAGGCTCTCGAGAAGTGCTGTCTTTCCCTTCAGCAAGCACAATCGATCCTGCATTCCCGCAAAAAATTAAAAAAAACGCTACGCCTCTGATTATTTTTCTCATTCCAGCATCATCCTCTTCTCTTGTCGTTTCTGGCTGGGTATGTGGTTTCCGGCGCGCGCCGTCCCTGGCTGTTAAAGGCGCGGACTTGTTGAATGTGTTTAATTTATTGATAATAAGCTTTCCGGCTTTGGTAATCTGCAGCCGGTATTGCGCGTCACCATGAAGAATGACGATTTCACGGTCGCTTTGAAAAAGTTCTTCGGAACGGAACACCCGTCTTTGCGCGGGGTAGGCCGGAGGGTTTGCTTCCGGCTGAGGGTCTTTCCTGAACGGGTTTTTCATTTTTCTCCAGAACACCTGAATGGTTGCCA
>CAZIQJ010000054.1:0-8725 GCA_964541285.1 uncultured bacterium
GGGTGGCAATGTCCAAGGCCCGAAACCGCCCAGCCCGGAAAAAAATCCAGGTATTCACGTCCGTCCAGGTCCCAGACACGCGAACCCTTCCCCTTTACCAGGCAGACGGGAACCTGCGTGTAAGTCGGAAGAACGTATTCCTTATAAAGAGCCTGAATGTCTTTTGTTTTCATCTGCGTCAGGAAGGGAGGTAAATTTCGGTTCCAATACCCTGGTCGGTAAAAATTTCAAGAAGAAGCGAGTGAGGAATGCGCCCGTCAATAATATGGGCCTTTTTAACACCGCCCCGGAGAGCGGCAACGCAGGCCTTGACCTTGGGAATCATTCCGGCCGTGACCACCTTGTCGGTAATCAAATCTTCAGCCTCATCCACGCTCACGGAAGAAATAAAACTGCTTTCATCCTTGAAATCGCGGTAGATGCCCTTGACGTTGGTCAGTACCATCATTTTCTGCACGCCCATGGCTATGGCAATTTTGGCCGCGGCTTCATCGGCATTGACGTTGTAGGCTTCGCCCTTTTCATCAATACCGACAGGATAGATCACGGGGATAATATTGAACTCCGTCAATTCCTTAAGCGGCATGAGGTTCACAGACGTAACTTCGCCGACATAGCCGACATCGCCGTCCTTGGTGTGCTTGACCACGTTCAGGATTTCCGCGTCATGGCCGGAAAGACCGATGGCCCGCGCGCCGAAGCGGTTGATGTCATGCACAATGTTCATGTTCAGCTCAGCAAGTGTATCGGAAACAACTTCCATGGTTTCCTTGGTCGTCACGCGAAGGCCGTTGACGAACTGGGATTCGACACCCCTCTTTTTAAGGTTGTCGGTAATAAAAGTGCCGCCGCCGTGGATCAGAATGGGCTTGATGCCCACATAGTTCAGGAATACAAGATCCTGAAGAACATTATTGCGGATGTCTTCGAAGGTCAGGGCGGAGCCGCCGTACTTAATGAGGACTTCCTTGCCGCGGAATTTTTTAATGTACGGCAGGGCCTCAATGAGGATTGTTGCTTTTTCTACGAGTTCCTGCATCAAGAGTATGAGGAGTTGATCAGCACGTATTTCGTGGTCAAATCGGAGGTCACAAACTGCGCCCTCCCTCTTCCTTTCCCGATGACGACATCGATGGTGTATTCCTTGCGCTGAAGAACCCGGCGCGCTTTTGGCAGGTTCAAAACCCTGAGTCTGCCATGGTTCACTACATTAGCATTTCCAATCGTAATATTCAAATGGTTGGGGTTAAACGCGATGCCGCTGGCGCCAATGGCCGCAACAATCCGGCCCCAGTTCGGGTCCGCGCCCGCAAGCATGGTCTTAAAAAGCATGGAATTGGCAATCTGGCGGGCGCCTTTTTCAGCCTCGGTCGGATTTTTGGCGCCGGATACGCGAAGCGTGCAGATATGGGTCACGCCCTCGCCGTCCTTGATCAGCTCATAAGCAATGATCCGGCAGACTTCTTCAAGGACTTCCCGGAACATGCGGTAGTCTTTGTCGATTTTCTGGATCGGCGTATTGTGCGCTTCGCCGCTGGCAAGGACCAGCACCGTATCATTGGTGCTCATGTCATTGTCGATGGCAATGGTGTTGAAGGTGTCATCCACCGCGTGCCGGACCGCCCGGCGAAGAAGCGGCTTGGTGATCGCGCAGTCGGTCGTGATGAAGCAAAGCATGGTGGCCATGTTCGGATGCACCATACCCGCGCCTTTGGCGCAGCCCGCGATCGTAACTTTTTTATCGCCAAGAAAAAATGAAAGGGCGACTTCCTTGGTGGAAAGGTCAGTCGTGAGAATGCCCTTTGCCGCAGCATGCCCGCCTTCGGCGGAAAGCTTGCGCACCAGCTTGGGAACAGCTTTCTTGAAACGGGTCACGGGAAAAGGCACGCCGATCAACCCGGTCTGGGCAATCAGGATTTCTTCTTCCTTGATCGCGAGTTCCCGGGCGGCTTCCGCAATGCACTGGGCCACGGCTTCTTTTCCGTTCGGGCCGTTCATGCAATTGGCGTTTCCGCTGGAAGCAAGAATCGCGTGATGGCGCGGGCCCTTGATATTTTTCATGGAAGCAAGAACAGGCCAGGCCTTTACCTTATTAATGGTAAATGTGCCGGCGGCAATGCAGGGGATTTTTGAAAAAATCAGGGAGCAGTCAAATCTCTTCTTCTTTTTTTTAATTCCGGCGTGAAGACCGCTGGCCACAAAACCAAGCGGCGTTGTCACAGTCCCTTTTCTTCTTTTTTCCCAGAAAGCTTTTACCATGTCTGCAGCGCTTCTCCTTCCGCGAAACCGGCGCGGATGTTCATGTTTTGGACCGCCTGCCCTGAGGCGCCCTTCAACAGATTATCAATTGCTGAAACGACAATCAAGCGGTCACTTTCAGGGACCGCCGTAAAACCGATATCGCAGTAATTGGTCAGCTGGACGTCCTTAAGCGATGGAAAGCTCCCCGCGGGCTTTACCCGGACAAAAAGCTCGTCCGCGTAGGCCTTTTTGAAGGCCGCGGCAATGTCCGCCTCGGAAACGCCTTTTTTGCGCCGCAGATAAACGGTGGTCAGGATCCCCCGGTCCAGGGGAAGCAGGTGCGGAACAAAAGTAACCTTGACCCCGGAACCCGCGGCCTGAGAAAGCCCCTGCTCGATCTCCGGCGTGTGCTGATGCTTTCCGACCTTGTAGGCGTAAAAGTTTTCGTCCACCTCACAGAACTGCGTGGAGGCCGTCAGTTTTTTGCCCGCGCCGCTGACGCCGGACTTGGAATCAATCACAATGTTCGCGGCGTCCACCAGGTTTTTTTCCAAAAGCGGCATAATGGCCAGAATCGCGCTGGTGGGATAGCAGCCCGGGTTGGCGATAAGCGAAGCTTTTTTGATCTTCACGCGGTTCATCTCAGGAAGTCCGTAGACGGCTTCCTTTATAAGGGATTTGTTCGTGTGCTTTTTTCCGTACCATTTTTCATACTGCCTGTAATCGCGCAGGCGGAAGTCCGCGGAAAGGTCGATCACGATTTTGCCCGCTTTTCTGAACTGCTCTGCGGTTTCCATGGCTTCCGTGTGCGGCAGGCAAAGAAAAACAAGATCTGCCTTCTTTTTAATTTCAGGAAAAGAGTAAGTCCGGACTTCAAGGTCAAGGCTGGACGGAAGCGTGGGAATCAGCTTCTGGACAGGGATGGATTCTTCCTGCCGCGTGGTCAGACCGGTGATCCGCGCATGCGGATGCCGCAGCAGAATTTTCACAAGCTCGATCCCGGTGTACCCGGTGGCTCCAACAACCGCACAGTTCAACATATCGGAAAGTCCGTTATTATAAGTAAGGCCGTGTGATTGCGCAAGTTTCAATCCGCGCGGAAACAGCGTTTCTTTGCTTTAAATTCCCCAAAAACTGCCTTATACTGGCCCGCGATGAAACGAGATTCTAAAAAAAACACAGGCAAAAAAAACAGAAAAGTGCTCGGGGTTTCCTTCCGCAGCCTTCATCTGGCGGAAGCTGCCCTGCTCCACCCTTCGCACCGCAACGAATACCCGCCGGAACGGATTTACCAGGACTTCGACCGCATGGAATTTTTCGGCGATTCCATCCTGGGGTTGATCATCTGCGAAGAACTCTACAAACGCTTCCCGGAGGCCGATGAAGGCCTGCTTTCAAGGCTGCGTTCCATTCTGGTCTCAAAAAAGATTCTCAGCCGCATCGCCAGGGAGATCAAACTTCCGGCAAAACTCCAGCTGGGGACCAGCCTCAGAAAACAGAAGGATTTCCTTAAAGTCAAAATTTTCGCCGACGCGCTGGAAGCTTTCATCGCGGCCGTTTATCTGGACCGCGGCCTTGCCGAGGCAAGAAAACTCATCTCCAGACTCTTCAAAGGCTATTTCGACGCAAAAAAACTTTTCAGGCTTGATCCCAACCCCAAAAGCACGCTCCAGGAACTGGTCCAGAAAAACTGGCAGAAGCTCCCTGACTACCAAAGTGTTCAGAACGCCGAAGGTTCCACGACGACACTTACGATTACAAGGAACCGGAAAGTTACGGCGAAAGCAAGGACCCGGCGGGAGTCGGAAGAGAAAGCGGCCCGGCTCATGATCCGGATGATCCGTCAGGAGCTTGCCGGGCGCTTCAAAAGAAAATCTTCAGGCAAAAAATTACTCAAAACCTTGTGAGTTTTCCGCTTCTGGAAATTTTCCTGAAACTGCGGAAAAAGCTCGGGGTTGGTGCTCAGCTCAAGCCGGGCAAAAGGCCCGGCAAGTAAAAACGGGATAGGCCCCAGCTGTTTGTCCTGGTTTTTCTCGGAAATATCATCCCAGTTACCCAGCACTTCAGCCGCCACGGCCCCGGGAAGAAAAACGTCGAGCCTGTAATTCAAAGCTCCGTCCAGAAGCGAAATCTGACCGTCAGCCTTGGCATTCAGGTCGCGGCCCATCAAATCCAGCCTTCTCGTGGAAACCTTTCCTTCACGCACTTCAAAAGAGCCTCTGAGATCATCAAACTTGGTCTGCCCTGAAACGTATTTTTCCAGAGCGCCCAGCCCCTGGATCTTGGAAACCGCGGAAAGCAGGTCAAGGTTCGCAAGCGCCCCCTGCGTGATGGAAAAACCGCCGTCGCCGGAAATCTTCTGCTGCCAGTCCGCGGCAGCGTCGCCCTGCAGCTTTCCGGTCATAAAAAAATCACCGCTGATCTGCTGGGTCTGGCTTTGAATGTCGCTGAAAAAACGGGCGAGAGAAAGATGGTCCACCTGGCTCTCAAGCGAATATTTTTTTTCAGGCGTGCGGTATTCCCCTTTCCAGCTGGTTTCGCCGCCGCAGTACCGGAACTGCAGACTCTTGACTGCCAGAACGTTTTCCTTGTACTCCATCTCGGAAACAACATTGGTGAAATCTTCTTTGGCCGGAAGCGCCGCGTCCAGAGACTGCCGGAACTGCTTGAAAGATTCCCCCAGAGTTTTAGGCCAGGCCTCAGCGGCCAGGTGTTCAAGGGTTTCCGCGATGTCCATAGGGCTCATGCGCGGAGAGTTGATTTTGATGCTGGCCAGCGGCTGCTGGAGCGGATGATAAACCATGATTGAGGCAATAACGGGCGAATTACGCACCTGAAAGCGGAGCTGTTTTACTTCCATGGAAATAGGCGCGTAATCCACGGTCAAAAACACGTTTTTAATGTCGTATTCCGTTCCCTTGCTGAGCGCGCCGTTCTCAAGCGTGAAGTTGGCCATGACCTTGGCCTGATTGGGGGCGCGTAAAAGATTGCCTTTGAAATTCGCCAGGACCTTGATGTCTCCGCCCACCGCGAAATTCTGGAGCGGAATCAGAAGACGGTCCCACCCTACCAGGCTGAACTTGTTGGTAATAATATTCAGTTCGCCTTCGCCGCTTGAAAAATCCAGATTTGAAACAGCCCCCTTGATGACCGCCTCCTGGAAGCTCAGCGAGAAATCACCGGAAAGGTCTTTGAGATTTTTCCACTTAAGATCAAAGATTGAAGTCAGCGGAACATCTTTGGGCTTTGAAAAATAGGGCGCATAAGTCCACAGCGCGGGCGTCATGTCCCAGGTAGCGTGGAGAGCGAGATCGTCCCATTTGCCTTCCAGAGAAACTTCAGCGTTGCTGGCGCCGGAAAAACCGACATTAAAAGGAATCGCTTCCTTAAACGGAAGGTAATACTGGGGAATCATGTCCAGACTCAGGGAATTAACGCTCAGGTGAAGCGATTTAAAAGAGCGGTCGATCGTAAAAAAACTGCCGGTGGCTTCCATACTGCCAAAAGGCAGCTTCAAAAGACTGTGGTGAAAAAGCGCTTCGCCTGTGCGGAAGTCCCACTCAAAGTTCAGATCAAGATCAGCGCGCGCAGGCGCCGAATCCGCCCAGGACTGGCCGCGCAGCATCTGATAGGCAAAATCGGAAACCGCGGCTTTCCCCTGGACCGCAAACACGCTGGTGTCGCGGGCTTTGCTGATCGTGAACTCACCTTCGGATTTTCCGCTTTTAAGCTTCCAGCCGGCTCCCGTGTCTTCGCCCGGAATCAGACTCTTGAGGTCAAACTGGCTGAGTTCAAAAGTGCTTTCAAGAAAAATGTCGGAAGGCTGCCACTTTTCAAACTGCGTCATGGAAATCTTTCCACGGGCCTTGAGAGATTTCGCCACACCCTGCAGGTCGCCTTCCAGATTAAAACGCATCAGGCTGCGGCGGCGGATACTGCCGAGCTTGAAGGAAAGATGCTCAATATGAAAAGCTTCCCAAAACTTTGTCTTGAAGCCGACGGAAAGGCTGCCGTCGCGGACTTCCGCGGAAGAAGGCTCATAACGGCCCCACAAAAATTCAGGGAACCTCAAGGGAATGATAATTTTTTCGGCCTTGAGCGCGATCGGCCGCGACTTGAAACGGATTTCCGGAGACTCCAGGACAAACCGCACCGTGGGAAATGTCTTAAGAGAAAGAGACTGATATCCGCAGACAACGCCCCGGCTTTCACAAGCCTGGGTCAGGGATTTTTCGAGGTCAACGCGGTGAACGGCCTGGGGAAGAGAAACATAGATTCCAAGCGCGAGTAAAAATCCGATCGTGGCAACAACCCAGACGGATTTCTGCGAAGAGGCCATGGAAAGCCTCAATAGGTACTTGAATTAACGCCCGACCCGCCAACAGGGCTGTAGGAGTAATCTTCGAAGAATCCCTGGCAGGAAGAAAGAACCGCGCAAAAAATCAGCAGGCAGAGTATGGCCAGAATGTTTTTCATGAGGTGGAGCGCTCCGGAGAAACGGTTTAACGTTTCGTGTACTGGAAGCGTTTGCGCGCTCCCTTGCGCCCGGGCTTCTTACGTTCCTTCTTGCGGGGATCGCGAGTCATGAGTCCCGCCTGGCGCAGCGGAGAACGCAGCTTTTCATCGTAAGAAACAAGGGCTCTGGCGACTCCAAGACGGATGGCGCAAGCCTGTCCGGCAGTTCCGCCGCCGGAAACTTCAGCACGAACGCGGAAAGTTTCGGAAAGCTGAGCGGCCTTGAGAGGCTGCTGAACAATCATTTCAAGGACGGGGCGCTGAAGGTATTCAGCATGTTCCCGGCCGTTGACGGCAAAACCGGTTTGTCCGGGGAAAATCCAGACGCGGGCAATAGCGTTCTTGCGTCTTCCAGTGGCGTAATAGGACGTCTGAGGCATCTTTACACTTCCAAATTCACAGGTTTCTGGGCCTGCTGGTTATGTTCGCCGCCTGCGTAAACGCGAAGGCGTCTCATCATTTCCCTGCCCAGTTTGTTTTTAGGGAGCATTCTCGAAACAGCTCTTTTGATAATCTCTTCAGGCTTTCTGGCCAGAAGTTCTTCAAAAGTATAAGACTTGTGTCCGCCCGGATAACCCGTGTAGTGGGCATAGACCTTGTCGGTCATTTTCTTTCCGGTCACGTGAATTTCCTTGGCATTAACGACCACGACCTGGTCGCCGGAAAGCTGGTCGGCGGCAAAAACAACTTTGCCTTTACCGATCAATACCTGCGCAACCTTCGAGGCAAGACGGCCGAGGGTTTTTCCGGACGCGTTGACCAGATAGGTTTTGCGATTGAAATCTTTTTCTTTGGGTATAAATGTTTTCATTGGGTTTAGAGCTCCTGACAAAAGAGGGTGAAGTATATCAAAAACCCCCGGGGGTGTCAAAATGATTTCTTTGAATCTTTAAGTCTTTTATTATCAATAGGTTACGCTCACAAGCGTAAGGCCTTCCGGAGGAGCGGTGCGGCCGGCACTGCTCCGCGAGCGGGCTTCCAGAACCTTTTTAAGGCTGGAAACCTCCATCTTTCCGGCTCCCAATTCCACCAAAGCACCCGCCAGATTGCGGACCATGCGGTACAAAAACCCGTTGGCCTCCGCAGTGATGGTAATCAGATTTCCTTTTTTTACAACTTTCAGCGAACGTAAATCGCGGACCGTATCGCGTTCCTTTTTTGCGGGATCCGTGGTACAGAAAGACCGGAAATCATGCCTGCCTTCCAGAATTTTCGCGCCCTGTTTCATTTTAGCAGTATTCAGCGTGAAAGGAACATGCCACGCTCTTCCCTGCCAGAAAGTCGAGCGGACTTCGTGGTTCCATATTTTATACTCGTACGTCTTGCCCTTCGCGCTGTACCGCGCGTGAAAATCAGCAGGCATTTCCACAGCCCGCAGGACCGCGACCGAACGCGGCAAAAGCGCGTTCAGCGCTTTTCTTATTTCCTCAAGGCTTCGCGGGCTATGCGTTTTAAAATTCACAATCTGCCCTGCTGCGTGAACGCCCGTGTCCGTGCGCCCGCTCGCGGCCGTGATTTTCGTTTCACGATTCAGAAGTTTTGAAAGAGCGGTTTCAAGAGCTTCCTGAATGCTGGGGTGGTTCGGCTGGCGCTGAAATCCAAAAAAATCCGCGCCGTTATACTCCAGGGTCAGCGCGATATTGCGCAGGGACTTACTGCTTTGCGAAGATTTCCGCGATTTGAACGGCATTGAGAGCGGCACCTTTCCACAGCTGATCTCCCGCCACCATGAGCGTGAGGCCATTTTCTGAAGACAGGTCTTTTCGGATTCTGCCGACAAGCACATTCTCCCGGTTGCTGGCTTCAAGCGGCATCGGGAAATGATTGTTCTTTGAATCATCCTGAAGATCAATGCCCGGAGACTGCCTGAGAATCTCTTTCGCTTCCTCAGGGCTCATGGGCTTTTCAAACTCCAGGTAAAGCACTTCCGTATGCGCCCGGAGAACCGGAACGCGGATGCAGGTGGTCA
>CAZIQJ010000054.1:8735-9046 GCA_964541285.1 uncultured bacterium
TCATGCAGAATCTTGTGGGATTCCTGAATCATCTTGAGTTCTTCGCCGTTATAACCGTCTTTTTCAATCGCCGCGTTGTGCGAAAACAGGTTAAACGCGATTTGATGCGGAAAAATTTTCGCGTCCTGGATCAGGCTCTTGTTCCGCAGTCCGAGCATCTCCTGTTCAATGGAAGCCAGCAGGTCGTTTTTGCTCATCGGGCTGTTCTCCACCCGGTTCACAAACTCCCGCGCCTGAAGGTAAAGCTCAACCATCGCGGTCGCGCCCGCGCCGCTGACAGCCTGATACGTCGCGCAAAGAATACGGCGGAT
>CAZIQJ010000054.1:9056-11250 GCA_964541285.1 uncultured bacterium
TCCGGTTCTTTCTGTGCAAAGGCGCCGCGGCCATCAGCATCATGATGGCCGAGCAGTTGGGATTTGCGATAATTCCATTATGCCTGGCCGCGTCTTCGGGGTTGATTTCCGGAACCACAAGAGGAACTTTGGGGTCCATGCGGAAAGCGCTGGTGTTATCAATCACAAGCGCGCCGTCTTTAATGGCGTGATGGACAAACTGCCTGCTGACCGAAGCTCCGGGGCTGGACAGAACAATGTCGATTCCCTTGAATTCTCCGGGCTGGCATTTCAGCTCCTGGATGGTGTAATCCTTGCCATTGAAGCGGACTTTCTGGCCCGCGGAACGTGAAGATCCAAAGGGACGGAAATCCCCGACCGGAAATTTACGGTTCTCAAGCACCTTGATAATCTCATGGCCGACAGCGCCTTTTGCGCCGACAACCGCGATATTTAATTTCTTCATTTCAATTTCTCCATGACAAGCTCGCCCATTTTCGAGCAGCCGACTTTGGTATTGCCTTCCGAGTAAATATCCGCTGTGCGGTACCCCTCGGCAAGAACATCCGCCACAGCTTTTTCAATCGCCTGAGCGACCTCAAAAAGATTGAAGCTGTGTTCCATCATCATGGCCACGGAAATAATCGAAGCCAGAGGATTTGCAAGGTCTTTGCCCGCGATGTCCGGCGCAGAACCGTGCACGGGTTCATAAAGGGCGTGGTTCATGCCAATGGAAGCCGACGGCAGCATGCCGATGGAACCCGCAACCATGGCGCCTTCATCGCTCAGAATATCGCCGAACAGATTGGTCGTAACCAGGACATCAAACTGACCCGGGTTTTTAATCAGCTGCATGGCGCAGTCATCCACGTCACGTTGATCGAGCTGAACATCCGGAAATTTTTTATGCACTTCAGTCACAACCTTGCGCCAAAGCTGGCTGGACTCCAGAACATTGGCCTTGTCAACTGACGTGACCTTGCGGCGGCGCTTGCGCGCAAACTCAAAAGCCTTGACCGCGATGCGCTCAATCTGCGGCGTTGTGTAGTATTCCGTGTTGATGCCTTCTTCAGAACCATCGGCCAGCTTTTTGACACCCCGAGGCTGGCCAAAATAAATACCGCTGACAAGTTCACGGAAAATTATCATGTCCACGCCGCGCACAATCTCAGGCTTCAGCGGTGAATTGGCCACAAGCTGCGGAAACATTTTAACAGGCCGGAGATTGGCAAAAACGTCCAGACCCTTGCGCAGGGCAAGCAACGCTTTCTCAGGACGCTTGGACGTTTCAACATGGTCCCATTTGGGGCCGCCGACAGCGCCAAGAAAAACAGCGTCCGCCCTTTTGGCTTTTTCCAGGTTTTCAGCCGTCATGGGTTCGCCGAACTTGTCGATTGAAGCGCCGCCAATAATGCCTTCCTCAATCTCAAAAACAAGGTGGAACTTCTGCCCGATAGTACGGATAAGCTTTACAGCCTGGTTCGCGACTTCAACGCCGATCCCGTCGCCGGGAAAAACCGTGATTTTATACATTGGAAGGTCCTTATTTCATCATACCCGAGGCTTTGGCGTATTTGAAAACATCGCCGGCCTCGATGATCGGCAGCACGTCGCCAATGGGCTTGAGTGTGAAGGTTTTACCGCTGGTCAGATTTTTTACGGTGTGATTAGGCACGTCGATTTCAAGCTCGTCCCCCGTCCTGAAAACAAGCGCCAGGTTTTCCTGGCTTTCAAACGGAATAAGGTAGCCGCCGTTGACGGAGTTACGGAAGAAAATGCGTGAATAAAACTCCGCGATCACGGCCTGGACCCCGGCCTCGCGCATACAAAACGACGCATGCTCGCGGGAAGAACCGCAGCCGAAATTTGTCCCGCCGATGACAATTTTATAATCAGAGACAAAGCTGTCCTCACGCACGAACGGAATTTTGCCGTGCGGCAGCCCCTGCCCCTTTTCAGGCACGCCGGAGAGCGCATAGCGCGCGTACATTTTACGCTCTTCGGGAACACTGAGACTGTAGCTCAAATACTGTGCCGGGATAATCTGGTCGGTGTCGACGTCGTCGCCCACCACGTAACATTTACCTTTGATAATATTCTGCATTTTATTTTTCCTGTTCTTTCCGGATTTTAAAACTGAAGATTAAAGAAACTTCCGGGGATCGGTGATTTTTCCCTCAACGGCCGAGGCAGCCACCGTATACGGTGAAGCCAG
>CAZIQJ010000055.1:0-11213 GCA_964541285.1 uncultured bacterium
GACCCATCATGCAGCCTATTGAAGGAGATGTGGTATGAGAAAGGCCGTCAGGGGAATCGCGCTGGCCGCAGCAATTCTTGCTGTTTTTTGCGTTTCAACGCCGGGGATGGTCAAAGCGGCTGATTCCCCGTATTCGGGAAATTTCATTATTCCTGAAAGCCAGTCAGGTTTTAAGGAGGAAAAGTATGAGACCCAGACCGGGATCAAGCTTGAGCGCGGAGCCAAGAACTTCTTTCTGGGCTGGCTTGAGATCCCCCATGGAGTCAAATCCGAATACTATTACCGCAAGCAGGAGTACCTGCCCCGGACGCCGGAGTCCTTTTTTGTAGGGCTGTTTAAAGGTTTTGTGAATGCCGGGGGCCGTATGGGCGTCGGACTCTATGAGGTCTTCACATTTCCGTACGCCCAGGAGCCGATCCTGGAAGAAATGGATGAGTGGCTGTACTAGGGGGAGAGCTGTGAGACGTAGAGTCCTGTTTTCCGGGTTTTTGCTTGCTTCCTTCTGCATCTTTTTTACGGGGTTTAAAAATCTCGCGGACCTTCCGCTGCGCGAAGTCATTTTCGATCCTGGTACGCCGGAGCTGTCTGTCGCGGTCATGGGCGACCAGCTTCTGGAGATGGGTGATTTTTACGAAGGCGGGAAGATCATTGGTTTTGAACGTTCGGCCGTGATCCTCAAAAAACTGGAAGCGGATGACGCGGTCAAATGTCTGGTTTCCGGAAAGGCTGCGGTGGATGAAAAACTCCACCAGCGCGCCGTGCATCTTTTTATCGCAAAGCAGATGAAAGCCATCGGTGAAGCGCAGACTGCGTACTGGACAAAATTTGGCGACACTTATGCCGTGGATCTTGGCATGCTGGAAAAGCAGGGACTGATCCGCGGCTTCAAGGACGGCATTAAACAGAATTATTTTTTTGAAGTCGGAGAAACCGGAAAAACAAAGCCGCGCGTCTATTTTGGTAACCAGCCCACATTCGTGGCCCTGGCGTCTCCACTTGAAGGCTCGGGCGGAGAACTCTATTTTTCGGTCAATCAGCTCGGCGAGGTCCGCTACGGAAGTAATTTATTCGAGGCTTCCTGGGGGCCGGTCTGGGAATACAACGAACGCCTTGCCGTGCCGGCGGAAAAAAATATCGGGGTGGAGTGAAACATGAAGAATCGTTCGGTTTTTATCGCGGGCCTTGCGGCCCTGGCGTTTCTTGCCGCGCCGGCGCTCTCCCGCGCGGATTATTCCAGCGAGATCCTTGATCAGATACGGGAAACACAGTCCCGTTTCAGTTCCGGTGTTACTCCCGCGTATTTCCATGATATGGCCATTATCGCGCGCAAGGCGGATGACGCCGGTCTCTATGATTTGAACTATAAAATTATTTCCCAATATCTTTTTGAACCCATGGAAGCTGATGTCAGGAAAAGAGTCAGGGAAATCAACGCCAAAATGCCGTCAGATGCATATTCTGCGGCCGTGAAAATCCCCGAGCTTCTGAGGCTTGAGCGTTATTATGAACCAAGCGCGGAGTTTTTGAAAACGTCCGGCGGACAGACCCTTGCGGGCGCGCTCGCGCGCGGCCGGCAGCAGGCGATAGAATTTTTAAAAACTTCGGGAACGGATGATGTCATCACCAGCGCTCTTGTTATTTACCAGAACACCGGCCTGTTTCTTACCAAGCGCAGCGGAGAAGACAAGGACCTTGCGGAATTAAGCGCGCTTCTGACGTGCTCTATGGGGTGGAAAAGGAAAATCCGTTACAGCCACAAGCAGGAGTTCAAGACAGATTATGAAGAAGGCACGGTTGAAGAAGAAACCGAACTGACGCTTGAAAGTGACTCGGGTGATTATCTGAAAGCCCAGTGGAGCGGGCCGTGGTATTACCGTTACAAGGGCCGCGAAGGAACCGCCGAAGGTGTCAGCCGCGCCACAATGCGCTTTCAAAAAGGGGAGTACAGCGGAACGGTTACGGTCACGCCCAGTAAACTGTCTTCCGCCGGGCGTTTTAATTTCCCCTCGAATCTTTCCGGCGACAAGCGTGTCGCTGAAAGCGCGGGAACCGGCATTAACCCTGTCCTGACCATGTCGGGCAAGGTCCTGGAATTGACCGGCTGCCCTGAGATTTCAGAGGAAGATGAAAAGGAGAAACCTGCTCCAGGTTCCAGGCTTGGAAAGGTGCTTCTTTCATGATGAGAAAAATTTTTCTGTCTCTCATATTTTTCGCGGGTTTCTCTTCCGCGGTATTTGCGGTATCTGAAAACAGCGGCTTTACGCCGGCTTTAATTCAACCCCCGGCGCCCTCAGCTGTTCACGCGGATGACCGCGATTATCTGCCCGCGGCGGAACGCATGATCCACGGCGCGCAAAAGTCCGTGGACCTTTCGCTTGATACTGTAGACGCGGGCGCGGGCGAAGAAGATCCGGTGCGCCGGCTGATTCATCTGCTCATGGACAACGCGCGCAAAGGTGTGAAGGTCCGTATTTTTTTAAATACCCGGCCTGAAAACCAGAATGAACTTTTTTTTCTGCGCGATGACCTGCTTTCGGAAATGCGCAAGGACGGCATCGAGGTGCATTATGTCAGCCCGAAACACGAGCTCAATGACAGGCTCTTGATTGTGGACGGCGAGTGGGTGCTTGAAGGCGGCCTGCCCTGGAGGAAAGAAGATCTTGAAAGAGGTCTTGGTTCGGCCACGCTCAGCCGCTCGCCGGAACTGGCGGAGAAAAAAAGAATCCGTCTTGAACTGCTGCCGCTCTGGGACGTGGAAGTTAAAAAACGCGAAAGCAGCGACGGTGTTTTGTCCGTGCCTGTTTTTCTGCTGCGCGAGCTGAAACATTATCCGGGCATGGTCAGCCAGGATGATTCCGACGCACTCAAGATCCATCTCGCCCTGCTGAGAAGATTTTTTGCCACAGGCCAGGCGCGCGCGACTTACATGCTTGAGGAGCTGGGTTCGGAAATTCCCGCGGACACAAATTTCGACCGCGAAGCCCTGAAATACCAGGTGCTGAAGACCCTGATGCGGCTTCAGGAAAATTACGGGCTGTTCAAAATTGAGAAAAAGGAATTTGACCGCGTCGAAGGTTCGCTTGTTCTTCCCTCCGATCTCAGCCCCTTATCGCGGGTCCCCATGCTTTTTTTTCAGGAAGGATACGCGCGCCAGCTTTCGGCCCGGGCCATCATGGCATATATCATTATCCAGCTGCGCAGCCAGGCTTCCGGTGATTCTCCTGTCTGGCTGGGGTCGGAGACAAACGTGGAGCAGGACTTTCCCATGACGCGTGAAAATTTCAGGCTGGGTGTCCAGGAACTTCAGGCCAGAAATCTGGTCGAGGTTTTTCCTTTCCGCCTCCAGAATTCCTACAGCCGGCTTGAGGGCATGGAATACCGCTATCTGATCAACCCTATCCTGACGCTTTCAGAAAAACTGGAGACCTGGACCCGCATGCGCGAGCAGTTCGGCGACGGGCCTTTTGACCGGGCCAAAGAACTGGCGGAGGCGCTGGGGGAAAACGAGGACCCGAAAGTCATGGCTGTTTATCTTGATCTCATGAACCGTTTTCCGCTGGAAAATATTCAGTCCTTTACGCGCCATGTGAACGGACTCCCGGCCCAGAGCACCCAGCAGAAACTTGCCTATATCAAGGAGCTTCTTGAGCATGAAACGCGCGATACCGAGCTGGCTGTTTTTTAGCGGCCTGCTGATTTTTCCCGCAGTCCTGAACGCCGCTCCTCCGGCCTTGCGTGAAATCAAGGTTGTGGCCGCGGTTTCGCCCTCCTTCAAACAGAATCCCGACTGGCAAAAAGACATTGTTGAGCGCGTGGGGTTTGCCAACAGTATTTTTGAAAGAACTTTCCAGCTTCATTTCACGGTCGAAAAATACCAGACCTGGGATCTGCAGGACGAGACACGCGAAATGCACCTGCTGGTGGAGGAACTCAAGGCGCTGTCGCCGCCTCAGCCGCAGAGAATCGTCATTGGCTTTCACAAGATGACGAAGCCTTTTGAAAAAGACCGGCTTGAAGATATCGAGACCGTGGGTACGGCCATGTTCTTCTCCGGAGTTATTGCTCTTCGTGATCCTGCCGGAGAGTTCGGGGCTGAACGCGGAAAATTCGTGCTGACCCATGAGCTGGCGCATTTGTTCGGCGCGGTGCATATCAGCGACAGCAGCGCCATCATGTATTTTTCGCTTCCGGAATTTCCGCAGGAACAGATAGATCCGGAAAATACGCGTATTATCCAGAGCACGCGCGCGGTTGATTTCAAGCAGGGGATTGATTCACTTTCCGGAAGCGCGCTGGATGGCCTGATTGCTTCCTACGAAAAACTGATCCGCCAGAATCCTCACAGCGATTTCTACCGTCAGCTTGGTTTGTTTTACCGCAAGAGAGGCATGGAAGCGCGCGCGGTCTCCATCTGGGAGGAAGACGTTAAATACCACTACGATGATCCCCTGATTCATTACGAACTTGGCATTCATTATTATAAACAAGGCTACTATGACCGCGCGGTGCAGGAGCTGGGCAGCGCCATTGCCCACTTTGTTCTGCCGAGTCAGCAGAAACAGAAAGCCGCCACCCTGAATTTTCTGGGCGTGGCTTATTTTGAAAAAGATCATCTGGACCAGGCCATTTACGCCTGGATGCAGGGGCTTGTGGCCAGCCCGGATAATTTTGAGCTTCAGTCCAATCTTGCCGCGGCTTATCTGAAAAGGGGAGATATTGACCGGGGCGAGTCGGAGCTTTTGAAGCTTCGCGCCAAACACCCGGATGACCCTACGGTCCTGAGCAATCTGGGAAGCGTGGCCATGGAACGTAAGAAGTATGAAGAAGCCGCGCGGTATTTTTCAGACGCACTGGTCAAGAATGTGGGCAGCTCAAATGAGAAAGGGGGGCTTCTTTTGACCCCTTTACCGGAATGGGAGCTGCGCATGGCCCTTGGCTCCGCCTATCTTGAAATGAAAAACCTTTCCGGTGCCATGACCCAGCTGCAGCGCGCCCGGCTTTTGAAGCCGGATGCGGCCGACCTCCGCCTTCCTCTGGCGAGGGTTTATATTGAGCAGAAAGATTATGCATCCGCTCTCAAGGAGCTTCAGGCCGCGGTGACCGCCAAGAAGGACAATGCTTATCTTTATGCCATGCAGGGGCAGGTGTATGCGGCCATGAACCGGCCCCAGGACGCCATTGCCGCTGCGCGCGAAGGCATGCGCTATGCCAGCCCTGAACTTCAGGCGGTTCTGCACCGTAATATCGGCGCGACTTACGCTCAGGACGGAAATTATCCCAAAGCCATTGAGGAATTGAAGGCCGCCCTGAACCTTAACTGGAATGACGCGGACGCCCATTACAACCTGGGCGCGTCTTACGCGCGGCAGGGGAATCTTGAAGAAGCCAGGCGGTCATTTCAGAATGCGCGGCGGATCCGCCCGAACGACGCGCTTATCCGTCAGGCGCTCGAAAGTCTGGAGAAAGCCGGAGCCAGATAAACGCCCCTGGTTCCGGGGCGGTTTTACCCTGAATTGTATTGCTTTGAAGATCAGGAACCATTAAAATCTAGCCAATGTATTTTGAATATTGGGGCCTTCAGGAAAATCCGTTTCAAAACACTTCCGACCCTCGCTTTCTCTGTCTCTCCGAACAGCATGAAGAGGCCCTGACCCGGCTTCAATACGCGGTCCGCGAATTCAAACCCTGCGCGGTCCTGACCGGAGTTTTTGGATCCGGAAAAACCCTGCTTGCCCAGGCGCTTCTGGAAAGCCTGAGGCCTGAACAGTTCACCACCGCCTTTATTTTTAATCCCCAGCTCAGTCATGTGGAGCTTTTGCGTGAAATTATTTATCAGCTGGGCGTTCATGATCCGCCGGACCAGAAAACCGACATCCTTCACCGGCTGTCCGACATTCTGAATGATAACTATGCCGAAGGCAGGCATACCGTGATTGTGATCGATGAAGCCCATTTGATCGAAGACCGCCTGATTTTTGAAGAGCTGCGCCTTCTTTTGAATTTTCAGAAGCGCGACCGCTTTCTTTTGACTCTGATCCTTGTCGGTCAGCCTGAGCTGCGCGACAAGGTCAGCCATCTCAAACCTCTGGACCAGCGTGTCTCCATCCGTTTTCATCTTAAAGGCCTGCGCGCGGAAGAAACCCGGCAGTATATTCTTCACCGTCTGAAAGTGGCGGGCGCGCAGCGGGAAATTTTTGACGAAGGTGTTTTCCCCGCCATTCAGGAATCGACCGGCGGTCTGCCTCGCCGCATCAACCAGATATGTGACCTTGCCCTTTTAACCGGCTACGGAATGAAGGCGGAAAAAATTACGTCTGAGATCATCCGTGAAGTGGTCATGGACCCGCAGGCCATTTAAATGAAACTGTCCGAGATTATCAAACAGGAAATGCCGCTCGCGTCCAAACCCGCGCCGCCGGCTCCTTCTGCCCCCGCGAACATCAAGCCTCAAGCACCTCAGGCGAAACCCTCTCCCGCTCCCGTGGTTCCGGCGGTTAATCCTGAAGAGATTGAAAGGAAAATCCGCGAGGACCTTGAGAAAGAGTTCATGGAGAAGCTTGAGAAGATGAAGCAGGAGCTGAGAAGCCTGACGGATGAGAAGCTTAAGGATGAAGAGCAGAGAAGGCTTGAGCTGAAGAAGAGCCAGGAAGAATATTTCTCCAGACAGCTTCGTGATGAAAAAGAGCGGATGGAGCAGGAACTGCGCCGCAAGGTGGAGGAGACCCAGTTCCGCCAGCGTGACGAAATCCAGAAAAGTTTTTCCGAGCAGGAAAAAGAACTCGCGGAGAAGAAACGCCAGGCGGAGGAAGCTGCCCGGAAGCTTGAGTCCGAGCGCCGTGTTTTTGAAGAGAAGGCAAAGGCGGACCTTGAGGCGGCCCAGCGGCGTATTGTCGAGCTGGAGCAAAAATATTATGTCAGCGGGGCAACAAAACCTGCGCCTGAATCTCCGGAAAAGCCGCAGACGGAATTCCGTATGCCTGTTAAAAATAACGCCACGATTTCTGAAATCGAGGGGCTTTATGAAAGTCTCGTCCGCGCGGGCAATGCGGTTCTAAATTCCATAAGCCATAGCGAGCCTTTTGATCTGGAGGAGATTTCTGCGGCCCTTGCCAGGGTGCGTCAGTCTGTCCGTGAACATGATTCAGACTGGATTGAGCTGATTGCCCAGCCTTATCCGGAAAATGCGGATTATTTTACCTTCCATCTTGCGAATTGCGCGGTGCTGTCCATGATTATTGGAGATGAGCGGGGAATGAGCGAAGAAACTCTGGCAGACCTTTCTTTGGCGGGTTTTCTTCATGATATCGGACTTCTGGGCGTCCGCGAAAGTCTGGACTATCCCAAGGAACTGACCGCAGAGCTTAAAACCGAAGTCCTGAAACATCCCGAGCGCAGTGTTGCGCTGCTTGGCAACCTGATTAATGAAGAGGTTGCCGCGGCTTTGCTGCAGCATCACGAGACTTTTAACGGTAAAGGTTACCCCAAGGGGCTGATGGGGGAGAAAATTCACATTTTTGCACGTATTATCCACATCGCGGATTCTTTTGAGGCCATGACCCATCACCGGCCTTACCGTCAGAAGCCAATGGAAGTCAGCGAGGCGCTTAAGGAGATGGTGGACCGGGGCCGGCATGTTTATGACCGTGACGTTTTAAAGGCACTGATGAACCGTATCGGGCTTTATCCGGTTATGAGCCTGGTGGAATTGAGCAATAAGCAGATTGTCCGGGTTATCAAGCAGTCCCGGAAACACCCCCTCAGCCCTGTTGTTCAGGTGGAGTTTGATGAAGACGGGAACAAATTGAAGGAGCCGAAGATCCTGGAGCTGTCCAAGACCCCGCTGCTTCACATTATAGGACCGGTCAAGAGCATCCACTCCTATGGGAAAGAAAGGCTGGAGCACCAGCACCGCCACCGGACCAGTCATGGCAATAGCAAAACCCCCATGGATTTTGTCGCAGAACTCATCCCTTTCATCCTTTTTGTCATCTTTGTCCTCTTTCTGGTCTATCTCCTCTTTAAGATCTAGTGAGCCCCCTGAGTCCGGCTTCCTACGCAACTTCTTTTCAGCACAAGACTTATTCAAGTTTTAGCCTCTTATGCCGAAAAGAGGAGAAAAGGCGTATTCCGTCTATTTCTAACCAAGGACAGGGAACATGAGCTACTACCGGATTCTGGGATTGGAACGCGAGCCGTTTTCAACCAGCCCCGACCCCGCTTTCTTTTTTGAATCACGCGGTCACAAGGCTGCGCTGGCCAATCTGATGATTGAGCTGCGTCTGAAACGGGGACTGAGCGTGGTGCTGGGCGACGTTGGCACCGGAAAAACCACGCTGGGCCGCAAGCTGATCCAGATGCTGCGTGACCGCGAAGGTTTTCTTTTTCATCTGATCCTTGACCCTTCCTTCACGACTGAAGATCTTTTTCTAAAATCCCTGGCACGCACTTTCGGTCTGGAGCTTCCGGGTTCGCCCACGATCCTTGATTACAAGGAAGCCGTGGAGCAGTATCTTTTCCGGACTGCGGCGCATGAACAGAAGACCGTGGTGCTGATTGTTGACGAAGCGCAGAAGATGAGTCCCGCTTCCCTTGAAATCCTGCGCATGCTTCTGAATTATGAGACCAATGAATACAAACTTCTCCAGCTTGTCCTGCTTGCGCAGGTTGAGCTTATGCCCAATCTGGTTCATATGCACAATCTTCTGGACCGGATCAGCATGAAAACCATTCTGAACCCTCTGGAATTTGAAGAGGTTCGTGAAATGGTTGATTTCCGTTTGAGGCAGGCGGGCTTTCAGGGCCGCTACTGCATGTTCCGTGATGAAGCCATCCGGGAAATTCATCGCGCGACGCGCGGGTATCCCCGCAAGATCGCCATGCTTTGCCACAAGGCCTTGAAGGCACTTGTCATGAAAAACCGTGAAGTGGTTGACCGCGAGATCGTGGAAGAACTGGTAGGAGAGGAGGTCCGGGCAGGATGGTACAGCGCAAACCCACTCCAGAGGAGCAACTTCTTAAGCTGATTGAAGGCGGAAACGCGTCTGAGGCGGGCGGCGCCAGCGCTCCCTCCGGCAAGAAACCCGCGCGCGGACCTTTGTTCAATATCGGCCGTCTCACCGGCATGATCGATTACTGGAAGCAGGCTCTGCGTAAAAAATCCCAGGATGGCGGGGGAACAGCCACGGCAGTCCTTCCGTTCAGTTTTACGCTGGACATTAAATGGGCCAACCGCGCGCTGGCGGTCATGGTGGGCATGGCGCTCTTTTATCTGATGATGGACCTGATTTTTATGAGGCCCGGACGCCGCGATTTCCTTTCTTCGGTAGCGACCAGTGATCCGGTTTTTTCTGTTTTGAAAACGGGCGTTGAAGATTCTGCGAAAGACGCTGCTTTTTATCAGGACGCGGCGCGCAAGAGAAACCCTTTTCTGGCGGCAGGTACTGTGGAGTCCACCGGTGCCCAGGCGCCCGCGCCCGAAGACGCGGCCGGCGCGCCCAATCCGCTTGCGGATGCGCTTGCCAGTTTGAAGCTGGTGGGAATTTCTTTTGGGGAAGAGCCTCTTGCCATGGTTGAAGACGTTGCCACCGGCCGTACTTTCTTTCTCAAGAAAGGCCAGGAGGTCAAGGGGATGAAGGTGCAGGAGATCGGCAAGGAAAAAGTTGTTGTGACTTATGAAGGCCAGGAAGGCGAGCTTATCTAACCAACCATGAACGGCGCGCTTAAGCGGTTCATCATTTTTGTTTTGATTTTTTCAGGGTTTGGCCTTGGGGTCATGCCTCCGGCCGGCACCGTGTCCGGTGACGATGCCGGAGCCGCTATTCCTCCCCGTATCGGCTTTGACCGTGATGCCGCGGGTCTGAATGAACGCGTCACGCTCGACCTCCGCAATATCGAAATTTCGGAAGCTCTTAAATTCCTGGCGCTGAAAGGCAACCTCAATCTGGTGATCGGTAAAAATGTCACTGGCCGTATTTCTCTTTACCTGACGGACGTCAGCGTCGCGGACATTCTTGAAATCATGCTTCTTTCCAATAACCTTGCCATTGCCCGGCAGGGGGAAATCTACAATGTCATGACAGAGACCGAGTACCAGGCCCTTTACGGCCGCAAGTACGCGGACGTGCGCGTGGCCAAGATCATCAAGCTGCGCTACGCGGTTCCCAGCCAGATTTTCACGGTTCTGTCCGCCACCAAGACGGACATTGGCAAGGTCATTATTGATGAGGATTCCGCTACCCTGATCCTTCTGGATACGCCCGACAAGATCCAGGAAATGGAAAAAATCGTCAATGAGATGGAAAAGGGCCAGAACCTCCGCATTTTCAACCTGCGCTTTGCCAAAGCCGCGGACATTGAGGCCCAGCTGCGGGAGCGTCTTGACGCTCTGAAGCTTGGCACGGTCCGCGCGGATGAACGCAGCAATACCATTATTGTTTCCGCGCTTTCCAAGCGCATGGAAGAAGTCGAGCGTATCGTCCAGGCCCTGGATGAAAAGACCAGGGAAGTGCTGATTGAGGCCAAAATCGTCCAGGTGACCCTGAGCGACAGCTTTGACGCGGGCATCAACTGGCAGGAAGTGCTTCGTGACGCGGGTAATGAGATCGGAATCGAGAAGTTCCGGCCTACTTTTTCAGGGACCTTTCCGGTCCGCAGCACCGTGACACAGTTTGGCCAGCTGACGATCGGAAATTCTTCAACGGACTCGTTCAGCGCCACCCTCCAGTACCTTCAGACTGTGGGGCAGACAAAAATTCTTTCCAGTCCGCGTATCATGGCTATTAATAAGGAAGCCGCCCGTATCCTGGTTGGAACCCGCGAAGCTTTCGTGACCACCACAACGACAACTGGTCAAACGACCTCGACCACGGCCGAAAACGTGACATTTGTCGACGTTGGTATTTCTCTTGAGGTGACGCCCACCATCAACGATGACGGTTACGTGACCATGAAAATCAAACCGGAAGTTTCAAGCGTCGGCCGGACTTTGATCACGCCGACATCAAACCAGATTCCGATCGTCGACACCACGCTCGCTGAAACCAGCGTCATGGTCAAGGATGGAACAACGATTGTGATCGGCGGCTTGCGCAAGGACCAGAAAGCGAAGACTGTGCGGAAAATTCCCGTACTTGGAAGTATTCCGATTCTCGGCGCCGCTTTCCGCGGAACTCAGGAAGATTTGACCAAGGTTGAGCTCGTTGTCTTTTTGACGC
>CAZIQJ010000056.1:0-10300 GCA_964541285.1 uncultured bacterium
AAAATACTCTTCTTGTCCTCGTGAACATACTCGATGGGATCTTCAATGGTCACGATATGGCGCTGCGTAGTCTCATTGATCATGTCCAGCATGGCCGTGATGGTTGTGGTCTTGCCCGATGCGACGGTGCCGCTGATCAGAATGATACCGGATTTTTCAAGCGGCAGCTTTTTTAAAATGGGCGGAATTTTCAGGTCTTCATAACTGGGAATTTTTTTCCACAGCGTGCGTATGACAAGCGAAAGTGTCATCTGCTGGTAAAAAATATTGCCGCGAAAACGCTGGTTGCCGCCAATCAGGGAAAAGGCGAAATCCACGCTGCGGTTTTTTTCAAGCAGGTCAGCCTGGTAGGAATTCAGGAAAGTCTGGGCAATGGTCTTGGTAAGTTCTTCGGTGATTTTTTCGTCCGAGACCGGCACGACCAGCGAACCCGCGATGCGCGTGCGCGGCGTGGTCCCGACCTTGAGAAAAAGGTCCAGACCTTTCATTTCAAGGACTTTTCCCAGAAGACCGGTCAGATAAACTTTGGCATCCATAGAGGTTCCCCTTATAGGTATAGGTAAAGGATAGAAGGCGCCTTGGCAAAAGACAAGCCCCTGAAAAAGTTAACGGCAGGAACCGGTAAAAGCTTACCTGTTCCTGCCGTCAGCGTTTTTGAGGTAAAAAGAGTTATTTCCCGAAGGATTTCTTGAGAATTTCAGCAAGTTCTCCGGAATCGCGCAGTTCATGCATGATGTCGCAGCCGCCGATCAGCTGGCCGTCGACAAAAACCTGCGGAAACGTCGGCCAGTCGGAATACTCGGGCAGCGCCTGGCGGATATCCGGGTTTGCCAGGATGTTGACGCCCTTGAAAGGATACGGAAAAGTTTTCAGGATGGCCACTGTGGCCGCGGAAAATCCGCATTGCGGCGCTTCAGGCGTACCTTTCATGAAAACCACGATCTTGCTGCTCTTGATTTCACTTTCAATCTTCTGGATGACGTCTTCGCTCATGACTTCTCCTTAATTCTCCAATGCGTAGGTTTTGATTTTGACGGCGTGGATGCTTCCGTTCTCAAGTTCCGGAGCCAGCGCCTGGTTGACCATTTTATGCTGGGCCATCAGCGGCTTGCCCTTGAAACCCGCCCACATGACCTGGATCTGCCAGTGGTCCGCGGTCCCGGTCATGTCTTCAACCGTGATTTCCGCGCCCGGCAGCCTCTCTGTTAAAATTTTCTGTATAACTTCCGGCGTCATCATCATACCACCCTGTTCCGTTTCCGGCCCTTTAAAAAAGCCTGGATGTTCAAAGAAAGCTCGTGCACCAGCCTTACCCGCGATTCCCGTGTGGCCCAGGCCACGTGCGGCGTCAGCAGCATGTTCGGGGCTTTCAAAAGGATATGCTTTGAAGGAGGAGGCTCCTGGGTCAACACGTCCGAAGCAGCTCCGGCAAGCCTTCCCTGCTGGAGGGCGCGCTTCAGCGCCGCTTCGTCTACAATCCCGCCGCGTGCCAGGTTCAGGACCGCTGCAGAAGATTTCATCTTACGGATAACGCGCTCATTGATCAAGTTCCTTGTCAAAGGCGTCAACGGCGCGTGAACGCTCAGAAAATCAGCCTTTTTCGCGACTTCAAGCAGCCCGTACCGCGCAGGCCCTGAAGCATAGGCCCTGCCTGGAATTTTTGCGACCATGACATTCATGCCAAAAGCCCTGGCAACTTCAGCGACCCGCTTACCGATAGCGCCATAACCCACAATGCCCAGGGTCTTGCCGTGAATTTCCATAAGCGGATACGCGCCCAGCACAAAAAAAGGAGAGCGGCTCCAGCTGCCGTCATGCGAAGCCTTGTTGTATTTGACCAGATTTCCCGCAATCGCCAGAAGAAAGGCAAAAGTCGCCTGCACCACAGATTCCGTGGAGTAGCCGGGAACATTGGCCACTGCGATACCCAGGCTGCGCGCGGCATCAAGATCCACGTTATTGACCCCGGTCGCGGCCACGGTAATCAGCCGGAGCTTTTTAAGCTTTGAAAGCGTTTCCGCGCGCAGGGCGCATTTATTGATGATCGCAACTTCCGCATTTTTACAGCGGGCGGCCATTTGCTCCGGCGAGGTCTTGAAATACGGCTTGAACCTCCCAGCGGAAAAAATCTCTCTCAGTGAAATGTCTCCAAAATCCAGCGTCCCTGCGTCCAGAAAAACGATATTGGTTTTTTTCACAGCTTTGTATCTCCTGTTTTCTCCGCCACGACCATGCGCTCACACTCCTCAATAATCTTCCAGGGTGAACGAGGGTTGGCGCGTATCAATCTCTCAATGACCTTTTCCACTCCCGTGCCGCTTCCTCTCCGGGCGTCATGAAACAGGGCCACGCCTCCAGGTCTGACAAATTTTTCCCAGTCCAGGAGGTCCTTTTCAAAAGATTCTTCACTGTGATCCGCGTCATGAAAAAAATAATCCAGGGTTTTGTTCCATGTCTTGACAGCATTAAAACTGTAATCAGGAACCCAGACCACCCGGCCATTGGACGATTTGTTCAAATACCGCCTGGCGACAAGCTTATGCACATTAAAACCCTTAATAACACCCTGGGGATACGGATCCACCAGATAAAGCTCGCCGTCCGGGCTCATGACTTTTCTGGCTTCCAGGGCCGAGTAGCCTTCAAAAACACCGATTTCAAGGAGGCATTTGCGGCCCGCTGCGTACTTCCGCAGAGTCCGGGTCTCCGCTTCCGTGAGCGAAGTATCAACGGAACGAATCCCCAGAATTCCGGGGACGGAATAGCAAAGCCAGTAAAAAATCCTGCTGAAGATTTTCATGTCAGGAAAACTTCCGAAAAGATTCCAAACAGATCACAGAAGATAAACAATCGTAAAAAGAACGGCCCACACCAGGCCGACAAAATGCCAGTAAAGCCCGGCGACTTCAATACCGCTGTGTTCAGCAGCAGAATAAGCGCCTTTCAGGGACTTCATAAAAATAAACAGCAGGCAGAGAGCCCCGCCCAGAACATGAAGGGCGTGAAACCCGGTCAGCGTGAAAAAGCACGCGCCAAAAAGGCTGGCAGACGGTGTGACGTTCTTCTGGATCAGCTCGCGGTATTCATAAGCCTGTACGGCCAGAAACAGCGCGCCAAGCACAATCGTCAAAAACAAACCGGCCTGAATACCTTTGCCGTCATTTTTTCTGGCGGAAGCCAGACTTTTGACAAGCGTGAAGCTGGAGCAAAACAAGAGGAACGAGTTAAATGCGGTGAGAGGAATGTTCAGGACTTTTCCGGGCATGGGCCAGTCCGCAACAGACTGGCGGACCACGATGTAAGCGCCGATCAGCCCTGTGAAAAACATGACTTCTGAAGCAAGAAAAAGCCACATGCCGAGCTTGCGGCTTTCAATGCCGATGTTCTCGCAAGTTCCGGGTCTTTCTGAAGCATGGCTCATGCGATTCATATTAATCTTCCATGCCTGAATGTCAAAATATATGTCATATCCGGAGATAGCGGCGGCTCAGCCCGATCAAAAACAGCGGAGTGAACACAATGCCTGAAAGAGCTTCCATGGCCGCGAAAAACCGGGCGATCAGGGTCCCGGGCATAAAGTCCCCATAGCCCACGGTTGTAAACGTGACCATACTGAGATAAAGCGCTTCTGCCGGATGAATATTCCGGGATCCTGAAAAAGTATGCGCCGGTCCGGACAGCCAGTAAACAAACGCGCAGGTCAGCACCATTCCTACACCGAATAAAAGCGTGCGGAAAGGTTTTTCGCCATACCCCCAGATCATCCGGCTGTGCAGATTGGCAAGGATACGAAAAAAAGCGGAAAACCGGTCCTTCCAGTCCGCACTGGGATGCATCAGAGTATTTTTATCTTTTTCACACCAGACTTTCTTGACCTGGTAATAGCACGCGGAAAACTTGGCCGCGTACCCCTCTTTTTCATAAAGGTGGGCCGCGTCCGTAAACGCAAAAATCGCCTGCTCATAATTCCGCGCGGAAAGAAAAGCTCCTCCCGCCGTCTCAAACGCTTCGGCCGCCTTGCGGTAAGGATGAATACCGACGTGCTTGCCCCAGCAGGAACCGGCCTTGGTGAAGCAATGTCCGGCCTGGTCAAACTTTCCCAGTTCCCGATAGAGGTTGGCTGCGGTGCGGTACGCCTCGAAGGCTTCGTCGTTGCGGTTCTCAATAAGGAATTTATGGGCTTCACGCTCAAGGATGAGCGCTTCCTGAAGAACCTTGTCAGGGTCAGGTATTTTCATGCGATTAATATGACGAAATGCGGAGAGATGCGCAACTGAAATTTGCGAAGAAAGGCGTCCTGCGTCTAGATTGTTCCGGCTTTTTCTTTTTCAGGGAAATCACACCGGGCGATCAGGCCCGCGGCAGAGCAGAACTGGAACCACTCCTGAGGAAGATGGCTCTCGTCTTCTGAAAGACCGGTCTTTTCAAACGCGTCAGAAAGCGTGCCGCCATTCATCAATTCCTGAAGAAAAATATTCTGGCGCGGGTCCAGGAGCTTGACATGAACTTCAGTGCCGATGCGGAAAACAAGGACATGCTGGGGCTTTTTCCTGAAATCGGTTTTGATTTCCTCCGGTTCAAGCTTCCGGTTCTGCCAGATATCAAGCACCGGCCATTCGGAACTCTGCAGAGAAACCGAGGGCTGGAAAACAAACCTGGCATTCTCCCAGTCTTCAGCCGAAGCGCCCGCGGCATCCGCCGGAGAAAAAGGCTTTTCATCAAAGGCGTGGAAAGCTGTCATGATTTTCCACTCCAGCTCGGCCAGGTCCGTCAAAAAAGGCCAGCCCGCGGTGCGCGCGTAAGTGTTTAAAAATTCGGGAAGAAAACGCCCCGCGTAATTCAGATTGTAATGCCGCGAAGGATATCTGGCCGCATAGTCCTGCGCCATGCTCCAGAAAAGCTCAACGCCCAGAATCTTTTTGACGGCTTCATAGGCTTCGGAAAGGGACTCGTGAATGCGCGCGCCGTAGCCGCCGGAATAAACTTCCAGACGCACTTCCCATGGGTCGCCGCCCTGGGGATTAAGCGGGCAGTCTTTTCTGCTGCCTTCAGGCTGGATCCAGCTTTTGATGCTGCGTTCAATTTCAGGAAGCGCGGGGCCCGCGGAAATCTCAGATGCTTTGTTTTCGGGAATAACATTCTTCGCAGACGGTCCGGCCTCATATTTCGCGTGAATGGCGCGCGCCCTGTCCGCTTCGGAAACCAGCACCGAGAATTCAGGAATATCTTCGTCCCACTCCACCAGTGTGCTCACCTGCCCGTAAAGTGACATGGCATAATCATAAAGTTCCCACACAGGGTCAATGATCCTGCCCGTATGCGTGTCAAAAAGGTATTTACCCATGTCCGTATGCCCGGCCAGATGGAACTGCCCCACCTTGCCGCCCGGAATATTGCGAATGTACTCCCGGGGATCAAAGTTGTGGTTATTGGCATTCACGTAAATGTTGTTGATATCAAGCAGGATACCGCAGCCGGAACGCTTCGCGACTTCTCTTAAAAATTCCCACTCAGGCATGACAGAATGCCGGTAAGTCACGTAACTGGAAACATTCTCGAGAAGGATTTTTCTGCCCAGATGTTCCTGAACGCGCCCAACGCGTTCAACGATGTGGCGGATGGCTTCCTCGGTAAACGGAAGCGGTAAAAGGTCGTGAAGCTCCTCTCCATCGATAGAGCTCCAGCAAAGATGGTCAGAGACAATGAAGGGATCTATTCGCTTGACGAGATTTTTGAGACGTTCGAGGTAAAGGGGACGAAGCGGGTCTGCGGAGCCGATTGAAAGAGAAGTGCCATGAAGAGCAATCGGGTAGTGACTCCGAACTTTCTCGAGAATCTGAACCGGCCTTCCGCCGGAATCCATGAAGTTCTCCGAGATCGCTTCGAACCAGTCCATCTTCGGCCATTCATTTGTGATGACCGGAAAATGCTGACTGCGCAATCCCACTCCACAGCCGTAACTTTTATTGAGAAAGTTCGAAGCCACTACCCAAAAACCCCTTTCAGGACTGACGACTAGGCAACAGCCGGAGTCAGCGAACCCTTAAGGTTCGTGCAGGCATCCGCGTTCTCAACGCTGAGGAAGCCCTGTCCCTTGCAGGCATTTTTGCCGGCGCAGGAGTTATTCTTGCCGCCGCAAGCGCCCTGGCCTTTGCAGGCATTGACGCCGTAGCAGGCCACGCCTTCAGCAAACGCGCTGGTACCCGTAACCATGGCACCGGCAATCGCCAAAAGACCCGCCACTGAAGCTGCAACAAGTTTCTTACGATTCTTCTTTTCCATTTGTACTTCCTCCTGTTGTTGTTTTTTTTACTACACTTTGCTGCTACTGTTTGATCCCCTCGACTTCAAGGGTGATCTTGACTTCTTCGCCCACCATGACACCGCCGGTCTCAACGGCCTTGTTCCAGCTAAGGCCGAAATCCTTGCGGTTAATTTCCGTAGTGGCCGTGAACGCCGAACGGACATTCCCCCAGGCGTCCTTGGCAACACCATGAACATCCACATCAAAGACTACGGGCTTTTCAACGCCGTGGATTGTCAAAAGACCTTCAAGCTTTGCTTTTTCAGGGCTAATGGACTCAAATTTGGTGCTTTTGAATTCGAGGGTGGGAAATTTTTCGACATCAAAGAAATCCGCTGAACGCAGGTGTTTGTCGCGCGGTTCCACATTCGTATCAATGCTGGCGGCCTTGACCGTGGCCGTGACTTTTGAAGCTTCCGGCTTCGCGGGATCATAATCAAAAGAGCCGGAAAATTCGTTGAAGCTTCCCTGCGTGTAGGAAATCAGATGCCGGATCTTGAAGGTGACAGCGGTATGCTCGGCATCAATCTGGTAAGTGTCCGCGTGAGCAGCGGTTGAAAAAGCCAAGAGAAAAAGAGCGGTTACGAGTAATTTCTTTTTCATTTTATCTCCCTACCCAAAGGTATTGATTAACTGGATGATACGGCAATAACCCGCAGGACTTTAACAAGCCTTGTACCCTCATCTACGGTCTTTGACGCAGCATGGATTGAAATTATTTAAGTCCTATAACCCTTCCTAAGAGATGACCCCGCAGGCCACCCTATCCCCTGCATTCCCAGTAGGATCCGTCTTTTCATCATCCGGCCCCGCATGAATCACCAAGGCTGTTCCCCCGGCCTTCAGAATGGCATGAGGACCGGTTTTCAGGGACAAGCCAGGCAATGAAAAATTTACTTTGCCTTTACCGTTGCCCGCGACCACGATATTCGGAAGATCGCCTGCATGGTGACCTTCCGGGTTTTTCGTACCATGCTTCTTGTTTTCGGGGTTGAAATGCCCCTTAGCAGACTTGAAGTCAGGCGGTACGCACTGGCCGGTTTCATGAATATGCATGGCATGGATACCGGGGGCCAAATCCCAGACCTCAAGTGAGATATCCAGGCCCTGCGCGTTTTCCTTAAAAACAGCTTTCCCGACTTTCTTCCCCTGCGCGTTGATCAGCCCGGCCTTTGCCGGAGCCGCGGCAAGAACAAAACGGGGGGAAACCATCAACAGCAGAAATAAAACCATGAATACTCTGGACTTCATACAGCCTCCTTGTGAAAGGTATCTGGATTACAAAAAGGAAATGGAATAATCCTACGCAGAGAGGGTTGTGGTGCGCAAACGGGCAAGGCAGATTGTTTCATTCGCTCCCCTGAGACTTCAGGTTCAGCTCTGTTTTAAATCTGTTTTCCGGGAAAAAGGCTTTGCCAGGCCTGGCGGATTTCGTCGTATTTTCCTGCAAGAAGCTTCAGAAGCGCGGGATCTTTCTGTGCCAGAATTTCAAAAGCCTGAATGGCCTGCTCCTTCTTTCCCCGCCGGTAATACGCGTCCCCCAGAAACGCATAGGACTCATAAAAACCGGGCATGGCCTTGATTCCTTTCTCAAGGTCCACCATGGCTTCTTCGTAACGCTGCTGCTCCCACAAATGAAGGCCGCGCAAAACAAAACCATAGGCATTGACCGATCCGTCCACCTTCCATTCATCATTGGCAGGATCGAGCTTGGATTTTTCAAGGTCACTCCAGCGCCATTCGCTCTTTGAAGCGATTTCTCCCTGGCTGGAAAGCACGCGGAGAATTTCATCCGTCATGATCTGCTGGGTCTGGACCGTGGGATGCACATTGTCATAAATCAGCTTGCTTGAAATAATGCCGTGATCAGAAATTTTTTCAAGAAGCGCGGCCGCGTCGACCAGCATGACGCCATCCTGCTTTGCCAGCTCTTTCAAAATATCGCTGAAAACGGTCTTGGCGCGCGTAGGGTAAGCGTCAAGATCGCGAGCCTTGGTAAAAGCTTCTTTCGCCTCAGCGTAAAGCCCGCGCTTTTCATAAAGACGTCCCAGCCTGTATTGAAGGTCCGCGTAGTGCGGGTCAATGACAACGGCTTTTTCATAAAGCCCAAAGGCCTTGTCCACATCCCCGGCTTCTTCTTCATGCTTGCCCACGGCGTAGTAACGCTCCCATTCCGATTTCTCGGCCGCAGTCAGGCCCTTGCGGTGCAAAGACATGGCAGGAGGAATATCGCGGAGGTTTGAGGGCGGCGTGACCAGCACGACCTTGGCGCCGTGGCGCCTGGCGGTACGGATGATATCCTGAACGTTGTCCTTAAAATGCTCGGCGATTTTGGCGTACTCCTCATCATCCGCCTCAGTCTTCCTGTAAGCACGGATGGCGATAGCTTCTTCGCGGTACTGCTTTTCGCTGTAACCCGCCTTGCCGTAAACAATCTGTTTGCGCACGCGTTCCGCGCGGCTGTAAAGAAACCGGTAAAACACGCTGCGGAAGCGCAGCATCAGATCCAGACGGTAAAACCAGTTGTCTGTGAAAAGACGGTTATCAATGGGGGCGTCATTGTGCCCGCAGTAAACAATAAAAAGATCGGGCTTGTATTTCAGGGCCGTGTGCGCACCCTCGCGGCTGTGATAGCTCCCTTTTCCCGGCCAGGCAAAGTTCATGACAG
The DNA here is from genome assembly GCA_964541285.1 of uncultured bacterium. Classification (GTDB taxonomy): domain Bacteria; phylum Omnitrophota; class Omnitrophia; order Omnitrophales; family Aquincolibacteriaceae; genus CAYLPP01. The sequence continues at coordinate 8,973 of CAZIQJ010000056.1, forward strand.
AAACGGTCTTGCCGGGAAAAAGGTGGCTGGAGCTTTTGCGCAGCCATGCCGCGATGGAATAGCGGTCAGCCACAGGGAATCCGTAGGCCGAAGAGCCGCCAAAAATAAACATGCGGTATTCGCCGGGTTTCTTGGCCGCGGGAGGATTCCCAAGCACAAGCTCAGCCTGCTGTTCAAAATAGGTTTTGACGCGATGAGAAGCAAATGTCCGGAAGCCAAGTTCCAGCGCGCCAAGCACCAGAGCGGGGCTAAGAATTAAAATGACAAGATTGACGGCAACGCCTTTGAATTTGCTCATAGGAATGAATCAAATTCTACAGCAAATCAGGAAAATCTCTAGGAGATTTTACGCCGGGGCTTCAAAGCGCAAAAAATCTTCTTTCCCGCGACAAAGGCCGCGGCCAGCCCGATACAGGCCACGCAAATGGCCGGATTCACGGGAAGGTCTTCCTGAAATGACAGAGCAAAGCCAAGCAGGACCGAAATCAGGGCCAGAACCTGCGCCAGCACAAAGACCGGAACCAGACGCCCGGACATCAGCAGCGCCGCGGCCGGAGGCACCACCAGAAAACAGAAAACCAGGCTCATGCCCCCGATCTTGGAAGACGCGGAAATAATGACGGCTGAAGCATAAAAGAAAAGAAGTTCCCAGAACTGGACGCGCATACCCAGAACTTTCGCGTCCTCACGGTCCAGAAAGGAATACGTCACGGGCCTGAAAAAAACCAGCACGGCCAGCACCGCGGGAAGAAGCGCCGCGGCCAGGACTTTCAGGTCCACAAGCGAAGTAATGGCAAGATCCCCGTAGAGGATAGCCTCCACTTCCTCAAGCCCTTCCGCGCTTTTAGCCACAAATAAAACCGCGAGACTGGCAGCCAGCACAAAAATCGCGGCCATGACCGCGTCTTTCGGAATACGCCTTTCTCCGGAAGGCAGGGCCAGCAGGGTCACGGTCACCAGGGTCGCGGCCAGCGCGCCAAGAAACGGATTGAGATGATAAAAAAAAGCCACGGCAATGCCGCAGGTGGAAGCCTGAAGCAGCGTGGCGCCGATAAATACCAGACGTTTCAGCACTACAAACACGCCCACAAACGAGCAGGCCGATGCCATCAGCATTCCAGCGGCCAGGCCGTACGGAAAAAGCTCCCACGCCTCTTTAAGATTTGAAAGTATCTGCATCAGAACACCATCCCCGCTTTGAGTTCGCTGACGTTTTTAATCTGGATTTTTCCATGATTGACCACGCAAACTTCCCTGGCCGCGGACTCCAAGAGCCGGCTCAGTCCGTGATGGGCCACCAGCACGGTCCTTCCCTGCTCCCGCACAAA
>CAZIQJ010000056.1:10310-11201 GCA_964541285.1 uncultured bacterium
GCATCAGATGCGCAAAAACCTCACGCTCGGAACTTTCATCCAGTTCCGAAGTAGGTTCATCCATGACAAAAACCCGGGCGTCGCTGACCAGCGCGCGCGCGATCAAAACTTTCTGCCGCGTACCGCCCGAAAGGTCGCGGTAATTCTTGCCCATTTCCTTTTCAAGGCCAAGTTCGCGGATGGCGCGCTCCACTTCACTTTTTTCCGCGGATCCAGGCAGCTTCCACCAGCCAAGGGCCGGATAAAGCCCCATCTCCACGATCTCCCTGACCGTGACAGGAAACAGCGGGTCTATGCTGCGGAACTGCGGCACATAACCCGCGGGGCGGGAATCGAAATCCGTCTCCAGCTGCCCGGCCATAGGCTTTAAAAACCCGAGCACCGCGCGCAGAAAAGTGGTTTTACCCGCGCCGTTAGGCCCGATAAAAGGAAGAAAAACTCCTTTGGGAATTTCAAGCGAGACCCCCTCAAGCACAGCGCTGTTCTCATAACCCAGGCTCAAGTCACGGCAGCGGATGGCAAAGTCTTTCATGAGGCCCTTCCTTTCCCGAAAGCTTCGGCAAGCAGGGAAATATTCCGGTCCATCATTTTGAAATAATCTTCTCCGGCTTCTCCCGCCTCCTGGGTCAGCGTCACAATGGAAGCTCCCGTGGCTGAAGCGAATTTTTTCGGCGTGCCTGATTCCTGGAACCTCTCCCGGATCACGGCCCTTACTTTTTTCTCTTTCGCGGTCTGAATGATGGTGTTCAAATGACGGGGCGTAGGCGTGATCCCCGGCTTGGGTTCGAGAAAACCCGCCATTTTAATTTTGAAGTAATCGGTAAAATACGGCCAGCAGTTGTGATAGGCCACCACTTCCTCGCCGGCAAAAGGCTCCAGCTGTTTTTTCCA
>CAZIQJ010000057.1:0-11124 GCA_964541285.1 uncultured bacterium
TTCGACGTTGTCGTACATCATTTTTTTCTCGTCAAGCACCGTGGTGTCGGTAATGGAGGCCAGGTGGAAAATAGCGTCCAGAGGTCTGTTCCTGAAGGCGGACATCCAGGCCTTGTCACTGACATCAAAGGCCAGAAAGTCGCCTGAATAGCCCAGCAGGTTCTTGAAGCTGGAGCCGCGGAAATCATCGATAACTGTAATAGAAGCCTGAGGATAGCGTTTTTGAAGCTCAAGCGCGAGATTGGAGCCGATAAAGCCGGAACCGCCTGTCACGAGGATGTTTTTCATGTCCGCTATCCTATTCAAAAAGCCGGAAAGTTCAACAGAAAAAGCCCTTTGGAAAAGATTGCTTAAAATCGGGCTGTTTGCCGATATATAAAAGGATGAAAACCTTCCGTCTCGCTTTTGCGGTTTTTCTGGCAGCGGCGCTTCTGAATCCCCCGCCCGCTTCCGCCAGCGTGGGCCTGATCGCGCAGGGGCTGGCCAAGACCCTTTACGCGGTTGTCCAGCTTCCCGCCAGCATTATTTCCGGATCCACCCAGTCTTTTCCGTTTGGTATCATCGGCGGCACGATTGCCGGAAGCATGAAGGCTGTGGCGGGGACTGTTCTTGGAGCCGCGGACATGGCGCGCGGCGCGGCGCCTTACGCCAAATACGCGGCGCTGGCGCTTTAAACTAGCTTTTCAGCAGGACCTTCCGGTAGGATTTCTTTTCTTCCCTGAATTTTTCCGCAAGCTCCCGAAAACTTTTTCCTGTCTCGCGGTCTTTTTCTTCAGGCGCGATTTCCGCCAGCGGAATCATGATAAGCGCCTGGTTCTGATAGTCTTGCTGGGGGAGGATATCGATATCAATGGTTCTCGGCGCGAATTTGTTGAAAGGGTCACGTTTTCTGCCCAGGCTTTCTTCAACCGCGCGCAGTTCTTTTAAAAGGACTGCGGGATCCGCGGCAGGCTCAATCTCAACCGCGAGATTCCAGAATTTTTCTTTCCCTGTGGGCCCTACCGGGTCTGTTTCATAAACAGAAGAAACTTTCAGGACCCGGAATTTTTGCTTCAGGGTTTCAATGCAGGCGGGAATAAATTTTTCCGGCGAGAGATTCGACCCCAGGCTGAGAAAGCGGCCGGAGATCATTTTTTGCGGGTGATGACGACCCCGACGTTTTGGGCGTGGCGCAGGGCGCCTGGCTTGGAAACCCGGAGCGTGATTTCCCGCAGGCTGAAATTTTCAAGCAGGGAAGCGGCCAGACGCTCGGCCAGCGTTTCGATCAGGAAGAAACTGCTGGCGGAAACAAAGGCAAGGGTGTGTTTGGCGATTTTTTTATAGTCCACGGTATCTTCCACCCGGTCCTTGCGTGCGGCCCTTCGGATGTCAGCGGGGAATTCCATATCAAGGCGGATTTTCTGCCGGATTTTGCGTTCCCAGTCAAAAATACCGATCTTGCACCGGACTTCCAGCCCTTCCACGAAAATTTTATCTTTCATGGGCGCAGTCTAGCATTTCCCTTGACCCCTTGTCCAATTTTGGCAATACTGGCACATCCTTCTCAAGGAAAACCCCATGCAGACAGCCTTAACTCAAGCCAGTCCGGCCGCTTCAGCGGAGCCTCTTTGCCCTGTGTTCGGCACATGCGGCGGGTGTGCCTATCAGCACCTCCAGTACCATGAAGAACTCAAGATCAAGGAAGCGGGCCTGAAAAACCTTTTGGGCGCGAAGCTCGGGCTTCAGGAATCGATTTTTGACCCCATTGTGGCGTCACCCGACCCCTATTATTATAGAAACCGTCTGGACTTGACCCTCAAGCGCTGGAATGGCGAGCTTTTGTTCGGATTCCAGGTTCCGGGAACCACCCGCATGATTCCGGTCGAAACCTGTTATATCGCGCGCAAGCCCATCAGCGAATTTATTCCGGAGCTTAAAAAGGCCGCCATGGAGAAAATGCCCGCGAAATACCGCACCGCGAATCTGGTGGTCCGTACCGGTGATGAAGGCCGCGTGCGCTGGGGCGGGATTGGCCGCGGTTCCCTGAAACTTGAGGAACCTGATTATTTCTGGACCGAACTTCGCGGCAAAAAAATCTTTTATTCGCTCGATACTTTTTTTCAGGCCAACCTTTCCATTCTGCCCGCGCTCATGGATGTGGTTGAACGCTATGCCCGTTTTGACCGTTCCGTGGTTTTCTACGACCTTTATTCCGGCGTCGGACTTTTCGGCATTGCTTTTGCGGACCGCGTGCGCCGCGCGGTGCTGATTGAAGAAAGTCCGATTTCCATCAAGATCGCGGAGTATACCGCGCGTTATCATGGTTTTACGAACGTGGAAACTTACGCGGGCCGCGTTGAGGCGGAACTTCCTCTGCGGTTTGATCCTGAAAGCGGGGAGCGGAAAATCGGGATTGTGGACCCTCCGCGGCAGGGCCTGACATCCGAAGCTTTGGCATCTCTTTCGGCAAAGAAGGATTTTGAAACGCTTTTTTATCTTTCCTGCCTGCCGGAGGCTCTTGCCCGCGACCTTGCTGTTTTTGTTGAGAAGGGCTGGACGGTTGAAAAAATTATTCCGCTGGATTTCTTTCCCCGGACATCGCATCTTGAAACGCTTGCTGTCCTCAGGCCGGGGGCGCGGTCATGAATTCCGCGGCAGCCGCGCAGGCCGCAGCGGCCCAGGGTTTCCTGCAGCTTGAAAAGGACAAGCCCATTGTGTGGGCCTCGATTTTCGGCAAAGAAGCTCCTGTGGAAGTTGAAATCGGCTGCGGCAAGGGCCTGTTTCTTTTTTCGCGTGCCGTGGAAAACCCGGTCACGCATTTTCTGGGCCTTGACCGGGTGGTCAAATGGATGAAACGCAGGCAGAAGAACGCTGAAAATCAGGAGCTGAAGAACCTGAAATTCTCCAAAGCGGACGCGAGGGAAACAGTGGCCAATATTCCGGATGCCAGCGTCCGGATTTTTCACATTTATTTTCCGGATCCCTGGCCCAAGCGCAGGCACCGCAAGCGCAGGCTGGTGGATACGGGGTTTTTGCTGATGCTTTATCAAAAGCTGGAAGCCGGAGGCTCTATTTATCTGGCCACGGATTTCCGGGATTATTTCGAACAGATGGAAACCTGCGCGCGCGCGCTGGAAGTCCCTTGTGCGGTGCGCACGGCCGGGGAGCGCATGATCGGCCCGGTCAAAACCAATTACGAAATGAAGTTTGCGGCCGCGGGGCGGCCCCTTTACTATCTGGAGATTAAAAAATAATTTATGAGAATCGCGCGCCTGCTGGCCCTTTCCGGTATTGATTCCCGCAGAAAATGCGAAGCCTTTGTTCTCCGCGGAGACGTGACTTTGAACGGAGAAGTTATCCGCGATCTTGGCCGCCAGGTTGATCCGGAGCGCGACGAAATTCTTTTCCGCGGCCGCGCGGTGGAGCTTGAGACGCGCATTTACTACATCCTGAATAAACCCAAAGGCTATACCACCACGGCGTCCGATCCTTATGCGGACAAGACCGTGTATGACCTGCTTCCTTCCAAACTGGTCCCCAAAACCGGAAAGGTCCTTCCGGGGCGCACGCGGGTGTTCCCTGTGGGGCGCCTTGACCGCAACTCCACAGGCATTCTTCTTTTTACCAATGACGGAGACATGGCGAACCGTTTGATTCATCCGCGTTACGGTGTGGGGAAGTGGTATGAAGTGCGGCTGGACAAGGCGCTGGACCCCCGCGATGAACGCCGGCTTCTGCGCGGTGTGGAGCTTGAAGAGGGGCGCGCGGTGGTGGAAAAGGTCCGTTCTGTTTCAAAGCGGGTACACCGGCTTTTGATCCGTGAAGGCAAAAACAGGGAAGTCCGCAGAATTTTCGAAGCCATCGGCTATGAAGTCATTGACCTGTGCCGTATCGCCTTCGGCCCTATCCTTCTCGGCGAGATGGAGCTGGGTGCAGGGCGGTTCCTGACCCGCGAAGAGAAGCAAAAGCTTCAGGAAGCGGTTTTTGAGGGCGCCCGGGCCGCCAAAAACTGAGCCTTGAAATCCTTCTTTGTTTCCAGTATAGTTAAATAGCAAAACAGTTAACTTATTTAACTATTGGGAAATTTTCAATGAGGCAGACTCAGGCCCTTCTGGCGCCTTTCCGGGAAATCCAGGTCAAGTTCTCCAGGCTTTACTCCCGCATTTTGTGCGAAGCTGACCTCACGCTTCCTCAGTACGCGCTTCTCAGCCTTCTTGTTATGACCGGGGAGTGTTCCATGACCGAAGTCAGCCAGCGCCTTCATATCAGCAAGCCCGCCGTGACTCATCTTGTGGACCATCTTGAGGAAAAGAAATTTTTGAAACGCTGTCCGGTCAAGGACGACAGGCGGGTTTACCGGCTGGCCGTGACCACGAAGGGCAAATCCACGACCGAAAAAATCCAGGGAAGGATTTTTCAGTTTCTCTTGAGCGGGCTTAAAAACTTCAATGAATCCGAAAGAAAAATTATCACCTCCTTTTATACGCAGATGGCGCTGACACTCGACGATTTTATTGCCAGGGAGAAATCACTGTGAGGCGTCTGACCGCTTTCATCCTTGTTCTGGGGCTTGCGCTGCCGCATCATGCCTGGGCCATGGGCCGCCGGCCCCATACCGATCCCTCGCAGGATTCCGAACCCGTGGTCCTGACACTGCGTGACTGCTATGACCTGGCGCTGCGGCGTTCTGAAACCGTTGCCATGCAGGAGCAGGAATTCAAAAGAACCGGCGCACAGTTTCTTCAGGCCATGGGCGAATCCATTGGAGACGTCAATTATGTGGTCACAGATTCTTTTCAGGAGAAGCAGAGAGGCGCCGGCGGCCTGGACAACAGCTCTGTCGGCGGAACGTTGAATTCCTCCGAAAGACGCGAGAGGAAATTTGTTATAAACCAGCCTGTTTTTCAGGGTTTTAAATCCATCGGCGCACTGACCGGAGCCGGCAGTCTGAGAAAGCAGAAAAGGGGAGAAGTGGACCGGGCGAGGGACCTTCTTTTTCTGGATGTGGTGCAGGCGTTTTACGGACTTTTGAAATTTGAGAAAGACCTGGAAACTATTCAGGGTATCAACGCGCTTTATGATGAGAGGATCGCCGAGCTTAAAGACCGGGAAAAAATCGGGCGCTCACGCGTCAGTGAAGTGGTCAGTTCCCAGGCGAAAAGAAAAGTTCTTGAGGCCGAGCTGGCGCGCGCGCAGGGGGACCTGAACATTGGCCGTGAGCTCATGGCTTTTTTTACCGGCGTGGAGGCTTCCCGTATCCGCCTTGAGGATGAGGACCCGGCGCCCGGGCCGGGCGAGCTTCCCGAAATTCTTGAATCTGTGGACAGCCGTCCTGACGTAGAGGCGGCAAAGCAGGCGGCCAAAACGGCCTGGCGGTCTGTCATCGTGGCTCAAAGCGAGTTCTGGCCCCAGGTGGATTTGAAAGTCGACCAGTATGACCACCGCGAGGGTTTCCAGTCCGGCATTGACTGGGACGCTCTTTTTACCATTGATGTTCCTCTTTTTACAGGCGGAACCACGGCCGGAAAATTCAGGGAATCGGTCATTGACTGGAAAAAAGCCAAACTGTCTTATTCACTGGCCAAACGGCAGGCTGAGCTGGAAATCAAGGAAAGCTACCAGAACTGGAGCACTTTTCTTACGGAGCACAAGGCGCTTGAAGAGGCGGCCAAGGCGGCGCAGGAAAATTTCCGTCTCCAGAAAGAGGATTATTCGCGCAATCTCGTCAATAACCTTGATGTTCTGGAAGCACTTCAGTCTTTTTTTGAAACCAGCAAGGAAGCCAACAGGTCCTACTACGATATGAAGCAAAGTTACTGGAAACTCCAGACGGCGCTGGGAGATTCCGGAGAGCGTATCTTATGAACATTTCAGAAGTCTCGATTAAAAACCCGGTGTTTGCGTGGATGCTCATGATCGGGCTGATGCTTTTTGGCGCGCTCAGCTTCAAGGGCATGGGTGTGGGGCAGATGCCGGACGTGGATTTTCCGGTTCTAAACGTCAGTGTCGATTGGGAAGGCGCGGCGGCCGAAGCTCTGGAAACAGACGTGGTTGATATTATTGAGGACGCGGTCACCGGCGTGCAGGGGCTGCGCGAAGTTTCTTCTTCCACGCGTCAGGGAACGGCCTCTATCACTCTTGAGTTTGAACTCGACCGCGATATTGATATCGCGCTTCAGGAAGTGCAGAGCAAAATCTCTCAGGTCCAGAAAAGGCTGCCCAGAGAAATTGACCCGCCGATCATTGTTAAAAGCAATCCTGAAGACCAGCCTGTTATCTGGCTCGGCGTTTCGACCGACCGGCCGCTGCGCGACCTCATGGAGTACGTGGACAATGAGCTGAAAGACCGCTTCAAGACTGTGCCGGGAGTGGGGGAAGTTTTTATGAGCGGGTTTCTCGAAAGAAACCTTCGCGTCTGGGTTGATACCAAAAAGCTCGAGGCCTATCAGTTGACGGTCAACGACGTAGTCCGGGCGATCCAGGAAGAGCATGTTGAAATGCCGGCCGGCCGCCTCCAGACCTCCAGGAATGAAATCAATGTCCGGGCCATGGGCGAAGCGCGCTCGGTTGAGGATTTTGAAAAAATCATGATCACTCAGCGCGCGGGCCAGCCGATTTACAAGCCGATCCAGCTGAAAGAAGTCGCCACAGTTGAAGACGGCCTGGCGGACATCCGCAGGATCACGCGCGTTATGGGCAAAATGGCTGTGGGGATGGGGATGCGCAAGCAGCGCGGCGCCAACACAGTTGAGGTTGCGCGCGGAGTCAAAAAAAGAATGGCTGAAGTTCAAAAGGAACTTGCCCCGGGCTACAAACTCCAGATCAACTTTGACAGCACCCGATTTATTGAAGAGTCCGTCAATGAACTTATTTTCACGCTTATCCTTTCCGCTATTTTGACTTCAGTGGTCTGCTGGTTTTTCCTGGGTTCCTGGAGCAGTACCATGAACATCCTGCTTTCAATTCCCACTTCAATTCTGGGGACCTTTATTGTTCTGAAGTTTGCGAATTTTACGCTGAACACATTTACCCTGCTGGGGCTGTCGCTATCCATCGGCATTGTCGTGGACGACGCCATCATGGTGCTAGAGAACATTGTGCGCCACCGTGAAAAGGGGAAAAACCAGATGGATGCGGCGCTGGACGGTTCTAAGGAAATCTCCTTTGCCGCCCTTGCCGCGACCATTGCCATTATCGCGATTTTCCTGCCCGTGGCTTACATGAAAGGGATTATCGGAAAATTTTTCTTCCAGTTCGGCATTACCATTTCTTCGGCCGTGCTTTTTTCGCTTCTCGAAGCCCTGACCCTGGCGCCCATGCGCTGCTCCCAGTTTCTGGAGGTAGGGGAGAGAACCGACGCCATCGGCCGCTGGTACGAAAAGGTCATGCATAAAACCGAGCGTCTTTACAGCAAAGCGCTGGACTGGACGCTGGTGCATAAGAAAAAGACGCTGGCTTTGTCTCTTTTGTTTTTCGGAGTTTCTCTTTTTACGATTCCTTTTATCAAGAAAGAATTTGTTCCGGTCCAGGACCAGAGCATGTTTCTGGCCAGACTCCAGGTCCCTATCGGCTCTTCCATGGACTATACCAGCGAAAAATTCAAGGAAGCCGAAGCCATTGTCATGAAAAAACCGGAAGTGGAGCGCTACTTTTCAGCTATTGGCGGTTTCAACGGCGGTGAAGTCAACGCGGGCAATCTTTTCGTCACGCTCAAAGAGCCGCAGCACCGTCCAAAGGACCGGGCGGCCGGGCACAGGCTGGGCCAGCAGGAGCTGATTAATTATTTTCGCGCGGAATTTAACAAGATTCCGGACATGAAAGCCGTGATTCAGGATCTTTCCACCCGGGGTTTTGCGGCGCAGCGGGGCTTCCCGATCGAGTTTACCATTCGCGGCCCGGACTGGGAAAAACTGGCGGAACTTTCCAAACAGATTGAGGAGGCCTTGAAGAAAAGCCCTTTGTTCGCAGACGTGGACACGGATTATCAGGAAGGCATGCCCGAGGTCCGTGTTTATCCGGACCGTGACAAGTCTTTTGCCCGGGGCGTCAGCGTCGGCGACGTTGCCAGCAGCATCAATGCCATGATTGGCGGCGAGCGCGTGGCCAAATACACCAAGGGCGGCCGCCGTTATGACGTGCGTGTGCAGGCCATTCCTGAACAGCGCATGAAGAGCGAGGACATTGAAAACCTTTATGTCTGGAACAACCGCGGTGAAAGAGTGCGTCTGGCGGATGTTGTGATTCTGAAAAAACAGTCGAGCCTTTTGACCATTACACGCCGCGGCCGTGAAAGGGCCATCGGTATTTTTGCCAACGTCGGGCAGGGGAAGTCCCAGTCTGATGCCATCAAGGAAGCGGAAAAAATCGCGGCCGATATTCTTCCTGAAGGCTACCGTGTGGTTTTCAGCGGAACCAGTGAAACATTCAAGGAATCTTTCCAGAGCCTGCTTTTTGCACTGATCCTCGGCATTCTGGTTTCCTACATGGTGCTGGCGTCGCAGTTCAACAACGTCATTCATCCGTTCACGGTTCTGCTGGCGCTTCCGTTCAGTGTTTCCGGCGCTTTTATCGGGCTTTGGGCGACTGGAAAATCTCTGAACATTTTCAGCTTCATCGGCCTGCTGCTTTTGCTCGGGATCGTCAAAAAGAACTCCATTCTTCTGGTGGAATTTACCAACCAGCTGCGTGAGCGGGGCATGGCGCCTCTGGAGGCCCTGAAGCAGGCCTGCCCGATCCGCCTCCGGCCTATTATTATGACCTCGGTTTCTACCATTGCGGCCGCGGTCCCGCCCGCCCTGGCCCTGGGGCCGGGCGCGGAAACCCGTATCCCTATGGCTATTGCGGTGATAGGAGGGGTGCTGGTCTCAACGATTCTGACCCTCCTTGTGGTCCCCTCGGCCTATCTTGCGTTCCTCCCCCTTGAAAAGCCCGGTTTCTTCAGGCATCTTTTATCTAAGGTGCGCGAAGTATTAAGAAACCTGGTTTCTAAAGGAATGGGGCGCCATGTTCAAGGTAAGCCGTAAGCGGTTCTGGATAGGCCTGTCAGTCCTGGTCCTCGCGGTTTCAATCTCCTCCGGCTGGGCCAATGTCAAGGAACAGAAAAAAACCGGCTTTTTTTCCAAGAAAAAAACCGAGCAGAAACTTCTTAAGGCTCCTAAATTTCCCGAAGCCGGCCAGTGGCTGAATTCTCCGGCCCTTAAAAACAAAGACCTCAAGGACAAGCTTTCCCTTATTTATTTCTGGGACTACACCTCGATCAACTGTATCCGTGAAATCGAGACCGTCAAAAAATTTCATGAGACCTACGCGGCTTACGGCCTGCAGGTGCTCTGGATCCATTCTCCGGAATTCAATTTCGTGGGCCAGCCCAACCACGTTCAGAACGCAGTCAACCGTTTTGGCATTACCGGACCTGTCTATCTGGATAATGACTTCAAGTTCTGGGACGCGTATTCCATCAAGTCATGGCCGACCAAGGTGCTGGTGAATGGAGACGCCAGGATCGAAAAAACTTTTGTGGGCGAGGAAAATGCCCGCAAGGTTGAAAACAGCATCCGCCGCATCCTTCGTGAAATGAATCCCGGCGCGGGCCTGCCTCCGCGCATCATTAAAAGAGAGAACCGTAATTACAACAGCCGTTCCTGCGGCGTCATGAGCGGAGAAACTTATGTGGGCTACAAGCGGGCCAACTGGTGGGGCGCGACCATTGCCAACCAGAAATGGGTACCGCAGGACAAGCCCGTGCTTTTCAAGGACCGCGGCAACCGCGTGGAGCGAGGCTTTTTCCTGAACGGACTTTGGGAAAACCGTGAAGACGATATCCGCCATGCCCGCGAGACCAGCGATCTTACGGATTACCTGGGCCTGATTTATCTGGGCCATGAAGTTTACGGCATGATCAATACCACGGACAAGGCGAGACAAGCGAGGGTTTATGTCACGCGTGATGAAAATCCGGTACCTGAAGAGATGCGCGGCAAGGACCTGAGAGTGGACGCCAACGGCGGCACGTATTTTTCAGTCGACGGCCCGCGGCTTTATTACATCATTGCCAACGAAGATCCTGACCCGCACGAATTGAAGCTGTGGACCGATTCTAACGACGTTTCGATCCACTCCTTTGCCTTCTCAAACCGCTGCCTTAGCGATTTCGAGCACCGGTAAGAATTCCCGCGATCCGAACCTTCCTGAGTTCTTTTCTTTCCGGAAAAAACAGCCAGATTTCTTCCGGGCTTTCTTTCCCGCAGACTGTGACCAGGGTTTTGTCCATGAGAAAGCCCGGCGCGGCATGGATAGACTCCGAACACTTCTTGGCCTGCTTCAGTTTATGAACAACAAAACCCCTGTCTTTTTTTGAAAGAGAGGCGGAGAGTTCCAGGAAATCCTCGGCCAGGTCCGGCCAGACTTGGTTTTTCATGGATTCATTCTGTTTTTTCAGGAAGCCGCGGGCAAGCAGGATTTCCCTTTGACGGCTGCTCTGGGTAAAAAGCCCGCACTCCCGTGTCTTTTCTGTGGGAAGCGGGCACCTGAAGCGGGGTTTTGCTCCGGCAAAATCCGTGCTATAATCCCGCCATGTCCACAAAACCTTCAAAAAAACTGGATGTTTTTTCCAATCCGCGCCCGAAACGGGATTATGAAATCCGTTTTGAATGCCCGGAGTTCACGTGTGTCTGCCCCAAGACCGGCCAGCCGGATTTTGCCACCATCCGTATTGTTTATATTCCGGACAAACTTTGCGTGGAGCTGAAAAGCCTGAAGCTGTACCTCTGGAGCTACCGCAATGAAGGCGCTTTTCACGAAGCCGTGACCAACCAGATTCTGGACGATCTGGTCAAGGCCGTCAGCCCGCGCTGGATGGAAATCGAAGGTGATTTTTACGTGCGCGGCGGCATTCATACCGTTGTGCGCGCCTCGCATTCCAAGGCGGGTTACCGCAAGAAGCCGTGAATGAAATGCAAAGCCGCCTTTCTTCTGTTTTTCTCTCTCGTTAATTTTTCTTCCGTGTCTTTGGCCGCTGAAAGCAGGGAATACGATTACCTGATCCGCAATGCCGTGATTTTTGACGGCGAGTCCCTGAAGTCCAGAAGCGGGGACGTGGCCATTCTGGGGGACAGGATTGCCGCTGTTGGTGACCTGAAAAACGCG
>CAZIQJ010000058.1:0-7936 GCA_964541285.1 uncultured bacterium
CTCTTAAAGCTCGACTCCCAGATTGATGAAGCCATTGCCCTTGGCCGCGCTTTCAAAGCGCCGGACTGGGGCAACAAGGTTTCCAAGGTTATTTTCTGCGGTATGGGCGGTTCAGCCATTGGAGGGGACATTCTCCGTATTCTGGTTACCCGTTATCACAAAGCCATTGCTTTTAAGGTGCATCGCGCGGGTCTGCTTCCGCAGTGGGTTGACGAAAAAACCCTGGTTATTTTTTCCAGCTACTCCGGCAATACACCCGAAGTCCTTCAGAATGTCAGCGGCGCGCTGGCTGCGAAAGCCAGAATCCTGGTTTTGACCGCGGGCGGCAAGCTGCGCGACATTGCCCGGAGCCACAAGATTCCTTATCTGCAGGTTCCCGCGGGTTTTCCTCCGCGCTGCGCTGTGGGATACCTGACCTTTTCCCTTGTCCCTGTTTTCAAGAAATGGGGCTGGCTTACATTTTCTGACGCGGACGCCCAGGAAGTGGTCCGCACGGTGAGGAGCGTATCCCGCTCCAAGGCAAAAGCCTTGGCAGCGAGCTTTGCCGGGCGATCCGTTCACTTTTACGGATCTTCAGCCTTTGCCGAGCCTGTTCTGACCCGCTGGCGCGCGCAGCTGGCGGAAAATGCCAAGACGCTGGCCTCGTCGCACCTGATCCCTGAAATGCTGCACAATGAAATCGAGGGGTGGAAATTCCCGAAAGAAATCATCCGCAAGTCTACAGCGGTTTTTTTTGCGGACCGCGAAGACCCGGCCTGGCTGAAAAAGAAAATCAGCGCGGCCAAAAAAATCATCGCCGGCAACGGCGCCGAGGTCATTGACGTCACTTCCAGCGGCCGTTCTCTCGCCGCGCGTCTCTTTTTCCTGCTTGGCCTTGGTGACTGGGTCAGCTATGAACTGGCTGTTTTAAACGGGGTGGACCCGGTCAGCATTCCGGCCATCGAGTCCCTCAAGAAGGTGAAATAACATGAAAGTCATCCTGCTTTGCGCGGGTTACGCGACCCGGCTTAAACCGCTGACCGATAATACTCCAAAACCGCTGCTGCCCGTGGGCGGCCGTCCGATTCTTGAATGGATCCTGGATCAAGTGAGCGAAGTTTCCGGCGTGGAAGCGGTCTATGCCGTGACTAACCATAAATTTGCCGGCCATTTTGAAAAGTGGGGAAAAACGCTTTCGGATTATCCCTGGCCCGTTGAAACGATTGATGACGGAACCACGACCAATGAAAACCGTCTTGGCGCCATTGGCGACCTGGCGTTTGTCATGAAAAAGAAAAACATCGGCAATGAGGATATTCTGGTCATTGCCGGAGATAATTACTTTGATTCAGATCTGCGCGAATTTGTTTCTTTCGGCAAAAGCAAGCGGCCCGCGGCCGTGATCGCGGTTTATGACGTCAAGGACAGGGAGCTTGCCAGACAGTACGGGCTGGTGGAAACGGACGGTTCCTGGAAGGTCCAGGCCTTCTATGAAAAGCCCGCCGAACCCCCGACAACACTGGCTTCCTGCGGTCTTTACTGGCTGCCTGCGGAGTCTCGCGTTTTGCTTGACACCTACCTTCGGGAAGGCCATAATTCTGACCAGCCGGGCCACTATATGCGGTGGCTCGCCGAGAAGGCCTCCCTGTTTGCCACCCCTATTAAAGGACAGTGGCTTGATATTGGCGATTTAGCCTCGTATCAAAAGGCCAACACGCTTTTATCCCAAAAGCGCTAATCTACTTTTGAAAGGAAATGCTCAATCATGAAGAAAGACCGTCATCTTTTTACTTCTGAATCCGTCAGTGAAGGCCATCCCGATAAAATGTGCGATCAGATTTCTGACGCCATTCTGGACGCGCTGATTACTGAAGATCCCGCTTCCCGTGTGGCCTGCGAATGCCTGGTTACGACCGGCGCTGTCATGATTGCGGGCGAAATTACCAGCGAAGCTTATGTCGATATTCCGCAGCTTGTACGCGGCGTCATCAAGGAAATCGGCTACACCAGCGCCGAATACGGTTTTGACTACAAAACCTGCGGCATCTGGACCGCGATTCAGCAGCAGTCTCCCGATATCGCCATGGGCGTAGACACGGGCGGAGCCGGTGACCAGGGCCTGATGTTTGGCTATGCCACGGACGAAACTCCGGAATACATGCCGCTCACGCTGACGCTTGCGCATCAGCTTGTGAAGCGTGTTTCCGAGATCCGCAAAAAGGGCGAGCTTCCTTACCTGCGTCCGGACGCCAAGAGCCAGGTCACCGTGGAATACGTCGACGGCGAGCCTGCTCGTATCGATGCCATCGTTATTTCCGCCCAGCATGACGCGGACGTTACGCTCAAGACCATTGAAAAAGACCTCAAGAGGCTGGCGATTGCCAAGGTCATTCCCGCGAAACTGATGGACAGCGACACCAAAATTTTCATCAACCCGACCGGCCGTTTTGAAATTGGCGGTCCGCATGGCGATACCGGTTTGACCGGCCGCAAAATCATCGTCGATACCTACGGCGGCGTGGGCCGTCACGGCGGAGGCGCTTTCAGCGGCAAAGATCCGTCCAAGGTTGACCGTTCCGCGGCGTATTTCGCCCGTTACGTGGCCAAGAATCTCGTGGCCGCGGGCGTTGCCAAGCGCTGCGAAATCCAGGTCGCTTACGCCATTGGCGTGGCCGAGCCTGTTTCCATTATGGTCAACACTTTCGGAACCAGCCTTTTTTCAGACGATCAGATCGTTGAAGCGGTCCGCAAGACGTTTGATTTCACCCCCAACGGCATCATCAAGAAGCTTGATCTTCGCCGTCCCATCTACCGCAAGACCGCGGCATACGGCCACTTCGGCCGGAATGAAGCGGAATTCAGCTGGGAAAAGCTGGATTCGGTCACCAAGATCAAGAACGCGCTCAAGATCAAGGACTCCGTGAAAGTTGCGGTCGGTAAATAACTGAACCAGGAAATTTCAAACAAGGAAAAAAAATGAAATTTGATATCAAGAAGGACTCTCTCGCGCCCCAGGGTTTGAAACGCATTATGTGGGCGGACCGTTTAATGCCGGTTCTGACCTCAATCCGCCAGCGTTTTGAAAAGGAAAAGCCTCTGAAGGGCATGCGCGTTTCCGCGTGCCTTCACGTGACCACTGAAACAGCGAACCTGATGCGCACCCTGAAATCCGGCGGCGCGGACATCGTGCTTTGCGCTTCCAACCCGCTTTCCACGCAGGATGATACCGCGGCCTCGCTTGTGAAGGACTTTGGCATCCGCACCTTTGCCATCAAGGGCGAAGACAAGGGAACTTACTACAGCCATCTGCGCAGTGCGCTCAACCATGAGCCGACCATGACCATGGATGACGGCGCTGACCTTGTTTCCGAACTCCATGGCAAGATGAAGAACCTGTTGCCTGCAATTGTTGGCGGTACGGAAGAAACCACGACCGGCGTTATCCGCCTCCGCAGCCTTGAAGAAAAAGGCCTGCTGCGTTACCCGATCATCGCGGTCAATGACGCCAACACCAAGCATTTCTTTGACAACCGGTACGGCACGGGGCAGTCGACCATTGACGGCATCCTGCGCGCTACCAACGTTCTTCTGGCCGGTTCTGTTTTCGTGGTCGCCGGCTTTGGCTGGTGCGGCCGCGGGCTTGCAAGCCGCGCCCGGGGCATGGGTTCCCAGGTTGTTGTGACGGAAACCGATCCTCTGCGCGCCATTGAAGCGGTTATGGAAGGCTTTGAAGTCCTTCCCATGGCTCAGGCCGCTGCCAAGGGCGATATTTTCGTGACCGTGACCGGTAACCTGAATGTGATCCGAGCCGAGCACTTCAAGAAGATGAAAGACGGCGCTATTATCTGTAATTCCGGCCACTTCAACGCGGAAATTGATATTCCGGCGCTTCAGAAGCTGACGAAGAAAAAGAAGTTCGTGAAGGATTTCGTGGAAGAATACACTCTGACCAACGGCCGCAGGATCAACCTTCTTGCCGATGGCCGCTTGATCAACCTTGCCACCGCGGAAGGTCATCCAGCTTCGGTCATGGATATGTCTTTCGCCAACCAGGCTCTTTCAGCTGAATACATGGCAAAGACCGGCAAAATGCTTGAAGGCCGTGTTTACGCCGTTCCTCAGCAGATTGACTCTGAAATTGCCCGCCTGAAGCTGCTTTCCATGGGCGTCAAGGTCGATACGCTGACTCCTGAACAGAAAAAGTACCTTGCTTCCTGGGAAGCTGGAACCTGATTCAGATTTAAAAAACCTTAAATAGAAAACCCCTTACGCTTGACGGCGTAAGGGGTTTTTTTATGCCCGGAATTTTGAGCTGAACTAGAAGATGGTTTGAGTGAACTGAATCAGGGAGTCAGGCAGGATGCCGAGAATAATGACGCCCAGCATCAGGACCAGCAGCGAAAAGACCAGGGCCGGAGGCTGGGGCAGCGGCTCTTCATGGGTCGCATGAGACAGGTACATCAGCCGGACAATCTTGAAGTAGTAGAAAGCGGCGATGGCGCTGTTAATGACGGCCACAACCGCGAGCCCGATCTGATTAACTTCCATGACGCTTGAGAAGATATAAAATTTCGCGACAAAGCCGGCCATGGGAGGAATGCCCGCCAGGGAGAGCAGAAAAACAGTCAGGCTCGCGGCCAGGAAAGGCGCTCTTCTGGAAAGGCCGGAGTAGGCTTGAATCTCATCATTTTTCAAATGGTTTGACGCCGCGGTCACGGCCGCGAAGGCCCCCAGGTTGGTCAAGGCATATGCCGCGACATAGACCAGGATTCCTGAAAACCCGAGAGGATTAAACGCCGCGATTCCCATGAGCATGTAGCCTGCCTGCGCGATGCTGGAATAAGCCAGCAGCCTTTTGATGTTGGACTGGGAAATCGCGATGATATTGCCCGCGGTCATGGTCAGGATGGAAGTGATGACCATGAAGGCCTGGATTTTTTCCTGAGAGGCGGGAAAGGCGGTCAAAACCGTTCTGATAATAAGCGCGAAACCCAGGGCCTTGGGCGCGACCGTCAGAAAGCCCGCAATGGGCGTGGGAGCGGCGTCATAAACGTCCGGCGCCCACATATGAAAAGGGGCCATGGAGATTTTGAATCCCAGCCCGGTCAGAATCATGATCAGAGAAACCATAAGCACAGGCATGTTTTCAAGCGCCTTCAGCTTTTCCCCGATAACAGCCAGCTCCAGCGAACCTGTGATGCCGAAAAGCAGGGACATGCCGAAGAGCATGATGCCTGAAGCCAGACCTCCGAAAAGAAAATATTTCAGCGCCGCTTCTTTGGAGCGGGGGCTTTTTTTGAGAAATCCGGTCAGAAGATAGGAGAGGATGGAAACAAACTCCACGGAAAGAAAGATCATCAGCAGGTTGGAAGAAGCTCCCATGGTGATCAGGGCAAAGGCCAGGAAAAGCAGGAGGCAGTAATATTCGCCTTCCGAAGATTTCGGCATGGGGCGGTAGTCCCATGATATCAGGATAGTGAACGCCGCGGCGCCCAGCACCAGGATCCGGAAATAAAACGTGACCGGATCAAGAAGGAAGAATCCGTTGAACAGCGGAAGCGGTGAAGACGGAAAGCGGCAAAGGGCGAGCGCTCCCAGCGCGGTCAGAAGCGACAGGGCGGCCACGGCTTTTTTGCGCGGCGTGAAAAGATCAACCAGCAGCGCCAGAAAAGTTCCGCAGAGCAGGAATGTTTCCGGAAGAAAGTTCCGGAGGCTTTCCATGACGTTCATTTAAACAGCTCCTCCGGTGCGGGCCATCAGGACCTTGACTGCCGGCGAAATTAATTCCAGCAGCGGCCGCGGATAAACGCCCAGCCACAAAATCAGGACCATGAGCGGCACCAGCGTCAGAATTTCGCGGGTATGAATATCAGGCAGTTTGGCCCATTTGTGATTCAGGGGGCCAAGCAGGACTTTACGCATCATCATTAGAAGGTAGGCTGCGGCCAGTATAATTCCGCTGCAGGCCAGCAAAGTCCAGACCTTGGAAGTCTGATAGGTTCCCAGCAGGGTCATGAATTCGCTGATAAAGCCGCTCAACCCCGGAAGGCCGAGAGACGCCAGCGAGAAAAAGATCAGAAAGCCGGAGTAGACCGGCATCTGGGCGCCAAGACCGCCAAAACCGTTCATGTCACGCGTATGCGCGCGGTCATAAAGCACGCCGACAAGAAGGAACAGGCCGCCGGTGATGGTGCCGTGGTTAAACATCTGCAGCAGCGCGCCGTTGAATCCGTTTGAGGAAAAGGCCGCAAGCCCCAGCAGCACAAAGCCCATGTGGCTGACGCTGGAGTAAGCGACCATCTTTTTAAAGTCCGTCTGTGCCAGCGCCACAAAACCGCCGTAGGCAATGCCGATAATGGCCAGCACCGCGAGCGCGGGCGAAAACCATTCCGCTGCCTGCGGGAGAATGGGATAGCTGAAGCGGAAGAAACCGTAAGTCCCCATTTTCAGCAGAACACCGGCCAGGATAACGCTGATGGGCGTGGGCGCTTCCACGTGCGCGTCCGGCAGCCAGGTGTGAAAAGGAAAGCAGGGAACCTTGATGGCAAAGCCAAAGAAGAAAGCCATGAAAACGATTTGCTGGAACTTCAGGCTGAAATTGGCTTTGACCAGCTCCGTCCAGTCAAAGGTATGCGGCGCGGACTGAAAATAAAGCGCCAGCAGGCCCAGGAGCATCAAAAGGCTTCCGGCCAGGGTATAAAGGAAAAACTTGATGGCAGCGTACTCGCGGCGCGGGCCTCCCCAGATGCCGATTAGAAAGTACATGGGCACAAGCACCACTTCCCAGAAAATATAGAAAAGGAAAAGGTCCAGGGCGAGGAAAGTTCCCATCATGCCAGTTTCAAGCATCAGAAACAGGAAGTAATATTCTTTTTCCCTTTCCTTGATGCCGAAAGAGGCAATGCAGGCCAGAAGGGAGACCAGGGCGGTCAGCAGCACCATGGGAAGGCTGATGCCGTCCATACCCAGGAAGTACTGGACATTGAACTGGGGGATCCACTGCATTTTCTCCACGAATTGAAGCCCGCCGTCCGCGGCGTTGAAATGCTTGAGCGCGCAAAGGCTGAGCACGCAGACCGCGGCGGAGGTCAGGACCCCCAGCCATTTTGAAACTGATTTTGGCGCCAGCAAAACCGCGGCGGCGCCGATCAGAGGCGTGAAAACAATCCATGACAGAAGATGAGGAAGCATAAAAACTCCTTTTATGTTGCCCGCGCAAAAAGGCCGCTTGCGGCCTGCTTGAAATCGCGGGCGCTTAAAACTTCACTTCAAGAAACATCAATAAAATAATTCCCGATACCACGATCAGCAGATAATGCTGAATAAAGCCCGTCTGGACTTTTCTGAAAACAGAACTCAGAAATTGCGTGAAATGCCCCGTTGCAATCACAAGGCCGTCCACGATGCGTTTGTCGAACCAGCCCTGGGCCGCGCTCGATTTGACCGTGGATGTTCCCGCGCCATTGACCGCGCCGTCGATAATCTTCTGGTCAAACTGATAGAGTTTCTCAGCTTTCCACCAGAACGGCTTGATGATCAGCGCCGTGTAAATTTCATCGAACCAGAGTTTGTGGACGGAAAGCTCATAAAGGGGTTTGAAAGTGCGGGCCGCGGCTTCGCCAAGATTACGGCCTCCGAGATAAAAGGCGGCGGCCAGCAAAATTCCGCCAAGGCCCGCGCCGACGGAAAAGGCCACGACGGCCCAGTTGACCGCGACCTCTTCCGCGTGACCGTGAATAAAGCCCTGGAACCAGTGGTGCATGAAAGGAGAACCGGGAAGGCCCATGAAGATGGAGCCAATAGCCAATGCCCAGAGCGGCAGGGTCATGACCGCGGGAGATTCATGCGCGTGAATGTGAGAATCGCGCGCTTCACCCATAAAGGTCAGGAAGAAAAGCCTGAACATATAGAAGGCGGTCATGAAAGCCGTGACTGCAAGCAGGCCGAAAGCGATAAG
>CAZIQJ010000058.1:7946-11002 GCA_964541285.1 uncultured bacterium
GATTTTTGCTTTCAAAGGCAGTGAGCAGAATTTCGTCTTTGGACCAGAAGCCGGCCAGGGGAGGCACTCCCGCAATGGCCAGAGACGCGATAAAGAAAGTCGTACCTGTATGCGGCATGTGCTTCCACAAGCCGCCCATTTTGCGGATGTCCTGTGTGCCTGTGCCGTGAATGACGCTGCCAGCGCCCAGGAAAAGCAGGGCCTTGAAAAAGGCATGGGTCATTAAATGAAAGCTTCCAGCGCTCAGGCCTTTAAGGCCAAGGGCTGTCACCATGAAGCCCAGCTGGGAGATGGTGGAGTAAGCCAGGATTTTTTTGATGTCTGTGGCGCTCAGTGCGATAAACGCCGCCATGAAAGCCGTGATGCCGCCAATGATGGTAATGATGTTCAAAACTTCCGGATAAGGGGCCAGAATCGGAAATGTGCGCGCCACCAGGAAAACGCCCGCCGCCACCATGGTCGCGGCATGGATCAGCGCGCTGACAGGCGTGGGGCCTTCCATGGCGTCAGGCAGCCAGACGTGAAGGGGGAATTGGGCCGACTTTCCGATAGTGCCGCAGAAAATCAGCAGGCCTGCCAGCGGGAGCAGGTAATGAGCCTGCTTCGCGATTTCAGGCAGCGCGGCAAAGGAAAGATTTCCTCCGCTTGCCGCAAACAGCGTCAGGATGCCGAGAAAAAAACCGACATCCCCGACGCGTGTGGTCAGGAAAGCCTTGCGGGCGGCTTCGGCAGCGGAATCTTTTTCAAACCAGAACCCGATCAGAAGGTAGGAGCAAAGCCCCATGATTTCCCAGGACATGAAAAACAGCACGTAATTGTCCGAGATGACCAGGGTCAGCATGGCGGCCATGAAAAGAGAAAGATAGGCGAAGAAGCGCGAAAAGCGCTTGTCGTCATGCATGTAGCCGATGGAATAAACCTGGATCAGCGTGCCGATGATTGTGACAACAAAAAGCAGTGTGGCGGAAAGCGGATCCAGCAGATAGCCAAAGTTCAGCGTGACATTACCCAGCTGCAGCCAGGGAACCTGGGCTGCAAATGGAATGCCGTGTGAGCCGGCCACGGTCCAGGCCGCGGGCAGCGCGACAGCGCAGGAAGCCAGGCTGGCCGCGATAGAAACAAATGCCGCGCCGCGTTTCAGGAAGCGGCCGAAGAAAATGTTCACCGCAAAGGCCGCCAGCGGAAATATTGGAATCAGATAAGCCCACTGTGTCATGAGTTTTTTACCATTTCAAAAGGTTGATATCGTCGGCGAAGACCGTTCGGCGCGAGCGGAACAGAGCCAGCACAATGGCCAGCCCGACCGCTGCCGCGGCCGCCGCCGTGGCAATAATGAAAAGCGCGACCATCTGCCCGGTCTCAGGCGACAGGGAAGTGGTTCTTGAAAAAACAACAAAGTTCACGGTACACGCATTCAGGATCAGCTCAATGGCGATCAGAATGCCGATGACGCTGCGGCGCACCAGGGTGCCGTAAATGCCGATGACAAAAAGAAGGCTGCTGAAAATCAGCAGGTGCGGAAGCGGAATCAGCAGCATTACGCATCCTCCTTTTTGGCAATGACAATGGCCCCGATAAGGGCCGCGATCAGAAAAACGGAAATGGCTTCAAAAGGAAAAACGTAAGTGCCCATGAGGCCGGCGCCAAGGTCCGCGGCGCTGACCGCCGGGTTAAGCTGTTTGAAAGGCCAGGGTGTTTTTGTGACCAGCGCGGCAAGGCCGCCGGCCAGGACCAGGCAAAGAACCAGGGCCGGGGCCATGAGTCTGTTTGACGAAGCCGTTGAAGTGTTCCCGATCTGTTCTGTCATCATAATGGAAAAAATGATCAGCGTGACGACCGCGCCCACGTAGAGCAGTACCTGGACCACGGCCAGGAAGTCCGCCTGCAGCGCCAGAAAAAGCCCGGCGATCCCAAGCAGGGAAACCATGAAAGCCAGGGCCGCGTGGAAGATGTTGCGCAGTAGCACGGCCCCGAGGGCGGCAAGAATGCTGACACCCATCACGGCATAAACTCCCGCTTTCGCGGCAAGAACAAGAGGTTCCATTTAAAATTCAGGCGTTTTTCACGCCTGTCCCTTACTCAACGAAGCTCAATCCGCGAACTGGTAAGTTCTTTTTTCCGGAGTGTAGGCATTGTTGAGCATTGTTAAAACCCAGAACGAAACAGCAAGGACCGGGATGGACACTCCGAGACGCACGGCAAGCCGGCGTTCAAAGTACCAGAAACCCGCGACCAGAATATTGATCAGCGTCAGAGGCATGACGAATTTCCATGCCAGCGCCATGAGCTGGTCGACCCGGAAACGCGGCAGCGTGCCGCGGAACCAGATCATGACAAAAATCAGAGCATAGGTTTTCAGGAAAAACCAAAGCCATGAAGGCAGGAACGGCCCCTGCCATCCGCCCAGGAAAAGGGTGGCGGCAAGGCCGGAAAGCGTGAAAGAGTTCATGAATTCCGCCATGTAGAACAGCGCGAATTTCATGCCGCTGTACTCGGTATGGAAGCCGGCCACGATTTCAGATTCGCCTTCGGGCAGGTCAAAGGGCGAGCGGTTGCATTCCGCGACGCCGCACAAAAAGAAAAGCACAAAACCCAGCAGGCCCCACGGCGTGAAGACAAACCATTTCAGACCGTGCCATCCGCCTTGCGCTTCGACAATGGTGTTGGTGGAAAGCGTTCCTGTCATAAGAATAACGGGGACGACCGAAAGTACCATGGGGATTTCATAGGAAATCATCTGCGCCGCGGCACGGAACCCGCCAATAACAGAGAACTTGTTTCTCGAACCCCAGCTGGCCATGAAAATCGCGATGGTGGTCAGGGAAGAGATGGAGATGAAATAAAGAAGGCCCACATTCAGGTCCACCGGCGTCATGTTTTTTCCAAACGGAATGACGGCGAAAACCAGGAGCGCGGGAATGACGATCAGAATCGGCGCCAGAAAATGCACCGGCTTGTCCGCGTTGTGAGGCACGATATCTTCCTTGGTCAGCATCTTGATGCCGTCGGCAAAAGGCTGAAGAAGGCCGAAAATACCCACGCGGTTGGGGCCGGGC
>CAZIQJ010000059.1:0-10746 GCA_964541285.1 uncultured bacterium
CCTCACGAAGACTGCAGCAGCTGCGCCCTGAAAGCACGGGAAAAACCTGGGACACGGCTTCTTTCGGCGTGGTTCCGCGTTCAATATAAAAATTTTTGTCCTCAAAAGCGGGCTTGCCCTCAGGCCCGAAGTCCACTTTCAGGATAATGGGAAACTCCTTGGGCTTGCGGCCCATGGCCTGCGCATCCGCGGACATGGAAACCAGCCCCGCAGCAAGCACCGCGAAAACAGAAATAAAAAAGCGCTTACGCATGCACAAGGGGTCCGGAAACCGGGTCAATATCCAGGAGATTGGTGATGAGTTCCGGCATCGAGGCAAAGTGAAGGTGCTGGTAGCTGGCCATCAGGCGCTTGTCCGCGTAACCTTCAAGACGCGCGCCAATTTTATACGCGGCTTTTCCGCGTACGGCCTGCGCGTCCACTTCCCAGGCGGAATAATGAAATTCATGCGAGCGGAGTTTGACTCCGGACTTGCAAAGAAAAGTGTCCTGCGCGGTCTCGATTTCATGATAACCGAAATTCTGAAGTTTGTTCCGCATGCGGATTGTGCCCGGCACAAGGCCCGCGAATTCGTATTCCCTGCCCGCGGAATCCGTGAACCCCTCGGTCAGGTAGATAAACCCGCCGCACTCCGCGTAAATCTTTCCGCCGGAAGCGTAAAATTCACGGATGGATTCCAGCACATTTTTCTTTTCCGCGAGCGCTTCAGCGTGGACTTCAGGAAAACCGCCGCCCAGATACAGAAGATGCGTTCCTTCGGGTACGGTCTCGCCTTTCATGGGAGAGAAAAAGACAATTTCCGCGCCCGCGCCGCGAAGGAGATCAAAATTGTCTTCATAATAAAAAGAAAAAGCCTGGTCATAGGCCACGGCCACGCGGCATGCCGCCTGGGGCTGCAAAGGCATGTAGCGGGCGGAAGGCCGGACGGACTGCGCGGCCTGCAGAAACTTTTCCCAGTCAAAACGCAGCTCCAGAAACTCACGGGCCTGCCTGACGCGCGCCGCGATGTCCGGCATTTCAAGCGCTGTCGTCAGACCCAGGTGCCTTTCGGGAATGGTCAGGGCAGGATCATCCGGCAGATAACCAAGGCATGGAATCCCGGTTTTGCTTTCAATGGCTTGCTTCAGCCACTGATAGTGGCCTTCATGATTCACGCGGTTGATAAAAACGCCTTTCAGCCGCACCTGCGGATCGAAATTCTGAAAACCCAGCACGACCGCGGCAGCTCCTGTCGCAAGCTGGGCCGCATCCAGCACCAGAAAAACCGGAAGGTCAAGGGTTCGCGCCAGTTCAGCGGTTGAACCTTCGGCGGACAAGGCCGTGCGGCCGTCAAAAAGCCCCATGACGCCTTCGACCACGGCAAGATCCGCGCCTTCGGCGTTTTTATGAAAAAGATGGCGGACCTGGCCCGGAGGAAGAAGGTAGAGGTCAAGATTGCGTGACTTGCGCGGCTTGCAGACCAGACTGTGAAAACCCGCGTCAATGTAATCCGGCCCGGCCTTGAAAGGCTGGACATCCAGGCCGCGCTTGAGCGCAAGCGACATCAGCGCCAGGGACCAGAGGGTCTTTCCCGCGCCTGAATGGGTGCCTGCCACAAGGCAGGAGTGAAACGGCTTGGCCATAATCATGTCAGTACTCGATTCCCGGCTGGGCCTTGATGCCCTGGTGATAAGGATGTTTCACGCATTTCATTTCGGTTATAAGGTCTGCCAGCTCACAGATTTCCTCCGGCGCGCCGCCGCCGGTCAGAAAAACATGCTTCAGCGGAGGCTTGGCTCTCAGCTCCCTGGCCACTTCGGAAGCGTCCAGAAAATTGTATTTCATGACATAGTTGATCTCGTCAAAAATCACAAGGCCGTGTTCCCTGTCATGCAGGATTTCCAGGCATTTCTGCCAGGCCTTGCGCGCTGCCGCCGCGTCTTTTTTAAAACTCCTGGTTTCCCAGGTAAAACCGCCGCCCATGGAAAAAATCTTGAACCGGTCCTTGAAAAACTTCTGCGCCGCTGCGTCCTCGCCCGTCTTCCATTTGCCTTTAATAAACTGAACCATCGCGACTTTATAACCGCGGCCGATGGCCCTCATCGCAGTCCCGAAAGCGGCGGTGCTCTTGCCCTTGCCGTCCCCCGTGTTGACCAGAATCAAACCCTTCTTCTGAAAGGCCCCGGTGACCTTGTGGTCTCGGGGGGCTTTGTCCTGCCGCTTTTTTATTTTCTTTTTTGCCACGTTTTAGAACTCCCATTTCGAACCCAGCACGAACTCACGGGGCGCGCCCGGGTTCACAAAAGTAAAATTGCCCGACGGATAAATCGCGGTGCCAAAAGAAGTGGCACTGACCGCGCGCGTGTAGTACTTCTCATCAAAGAGGTTGTTAATCTTAAAATAAATCTCCTTTTCGCGCCAGTTGTAAGAAAGGATGAAATCCCAGACCGAATAGGACTTGATGAAATGCCCGGCCCCGCCCGTGGCGTTCAAAATAGCCTGGCTGGTGCTTTCATAGGAAGCCGGGTGCTGGCGGCCCGTAAAGACCCCCCGCAGGCCCGCGCGCAGGCCGCTGTAAGGCTCGCCCAGCCGCGCCAGAGGCGTGACATACCCGCCCCAGGCCATGCGCACCTGCGGGACCTGGCCAAAGTCGCGGCCGTCCACCGGAGAGTTGGAAACTCCGGTTTCACGCACATAAGCTTTCATGAAAGTCGCGCTGCCGAAAAGAGCCAGTTCCTTCAGGGGCTTGAGGTCAATCCTCTGCTCAATGCCGTAGCGGCGGCTTTTCCCGATATTGATGTTCTGGCCGAAAGGCGCCAGCGCGCTGATGGCGGTGCTGTCAAAACCAATCTCGTTTTTGTTGTCGATCAGAAACAGGCTGATCTTGTAACTCGCGAGTTCCTTGACCCTCAACCGCGTACCCACTTCAAAACTGTCGGAGGTTTCCGGTTCCAGATTCGCGGAAATGGAACCGTTGAAAGGCGCGATGTCGCTGATCTGCGGCACGCGGAAGCCCTGCGAATAATTGAAGAAAATATCCGAAAAACTGACAGGGTGCACGGTCACGCCCGTGGAAAGCGTGCTCTTGCTCCATCGCCTGCTTAAATTATTGACCGGGTTGAGAAAGTCTTCGGTATGAAGCCAGTGAAAATCATGACGCATGCCAAAATAAGGAATGACCTTGTCAAAAAAGTTCAGGGTCTCGCGCCAGAAAATTCCGATATTGTCCGGATTGGCCCCGCGCTCCGTTTCACGGGGTGAAGTCTCGACCACATTGCCCTGAAAAGCGTCCTGCTGAAGCGCGTATTGGGTTTGATCGCGGAATTCCATGC
Organism: uncultured bacterium; assembly: GCA_964541285.1. GTDB lineage: Bacteria > Omnitrophota > Omnitrophia > Omnitrophales > Aquincolibacteriaceae > CAYLPP01. The sequence goes on from CAZIQJ010000059.1 coordinate 3,312, forward strand.
CCAGCAACGTCTGGCTCTCGGCGATCTCCCGTATCATATCCGTGTACTGGACCTGCCAGGTCAGATTGCGGTCCTTGGAAGTTGTCGTGGCCAGATTGGTGTCCGGGTTAAACGGCGGGTCTGTAAACGTGCCGCTGGTGCTGAAAAAGCGCGCGCGGTTCGGCCGCCAGCTCCCCATGATGGAAGCCAGGATTTTATCATCCAGGAATTTCTTGTCTGCGCCCAGCTGAATGATGGTGTTGCGGATCTTGCGGCCGTCCAGGGGCTTGTTGGTGCGGTCCGCGTTGTCCTGATACTGCTGAAAAGTCAGTTCCCCGGGGTTGGACATGGCGTCCACCAGGTGCTTCAGGCCGAAATAAAACCGCCCCTGTTCTTCGGGAAGCTCATACTCGGTCTTCACGTCAAACGATGTAATACGCCATTCCCCGTTGTCGCGGAAGCCGTCGCCAACATTCCGGCCGCCATTGAAATAATATTTAAACTTGCCGCCAATCCCCGTGAGCTTGTCTTCCAGCGTACCGCTGAATCCCTGGTTAAAGCGCAATCCCTGAAAACTGTCCCATTCAAGTCCGCCAAAAATCTTCAGCGGCTTTGGGCTGGGCCGGCCCGTGGTCAGATTGACCACGCCGCCAAAAGCTCCGGTGCCGTAAACAGGAGAAGCCGACCCGCGTTCCACCTGGATCGACTCTATGTCACTCATGGCCAGCAGCGGAAAGTTCATGGCATTGCCGTCCACTTCATTCACACGCACGCCATCGACCAGGAAATTCACGGAGCTGGAGGAACGGAACCCTCGAAGGCCGAAGTCTGTGTCCCAGCCATTACCAACCTGGTCAAAAAAAGTCGCGCCTTCCAGGTCGTAAACCGCGTCCTGAAATTTCAGCGGGTGACTTTTATCAAGATCGCTCTTTCCGATATAAGTCACATTGGAAGCCATGTCGTTAATGCGCTGGCGGGAGCTGGGCAGCCGCGAACCGATCACAGTCACGGCATCCACAGGCTTTGCTTTCGCGCCGTTCATGTCAGGAGCCGGAGAAGCTGCTGAAGCATCCGTGATTTTAGGCCCGGCAACGGCGGCGGCCTCGGGCTTTTTCTCTTTCACGGCAAACGCGGAAGAGGAAAAAATTAAAACAAGGGCTGAAAGCAGGATTAAAAAACGGTGAGAATTTCTGAAGACCGGGAAATGCGCGTTCCCTGACATGGCAGAACCCCTTTCGGTCTCCGGAGAAGAGACGGCGACAGGGGCTGCGGGACTGCTTGCCCGGCGAGCTTTGTGGCGGACTCTCTGCTCGGAGATTAATGAAACAGGCAGTTCTTCTGGCTAGGCAAGCGACCTACTCGCGACCTTCCCATCCGTCCCCTCTGGGACCGACAGTGGTTTCTCGCTTTCGTTCTTGCCGACAGCGGCGGCACCGCGGAGTCACCACGCCAAAATTCCGGCGAGGTTCTCACTTCTCTATTAAGCCCTGAGCAAACTCAGGACACCTGATTCAGTTGAAAAAACGTGATACGAAGTGTTTGAATTATAAACTTGGAGGGGAAAAAGTAAAGAAGAAATCCGGCGGTAAGAAAATACTGTTAAAGCTTGAGGGTGATTTCGCGGCCGTTCCAGTCAAGGACGACCGATTCTTCCCGGATCTCCTTGATAAAAGCTCTTTCCTTGAGCCTGTCCCCCACGCCCGCGACTTGCCCGTTGATCAAAGCCAGGTTGCCGTCCGCGGACTTGGTGATTCCGGACAGCACGAGTTTGGGAGGCATGGGTTCGGAAATCGAGGTAATGCCCGCGGCCGCGACTTTGGCAGCGCCGGTGTTACGGCTCATGAACCATATGCAGAAAATCATCCAGATTCCAGAGGCCAGAATCAGGGCCTTGATCAGGTTTTTTCCCGAAAAGACGGCGAACTTGAAGCCGGCGCGCGGTTTCTTCTCAAGCGCGGGCGGAACCATGGGGATTTCAGTTTTTTCCAGCTCCGGAATTTCATAAAATTCCTTGAGCTTGCCCGCTTTTTCCAGGGCTTCCTGAATCAGGCTCATGCCGCGACTCCCGCCACGTCCGCGTGCGCGTATTCGACCATGGAAGCTTCGATCAAACGGATATTTTGCGTGAACGCGGTCAGCATGGCGCGGTCAGCCAGCACATTGATAAGACGGGGAATTCCCGAAGAAAGCTGATGAATCATGTCCAGCGCCTGAGGCGTGAAAAAGTTTGTTCTGGCGCCTGCCACGCGCAGGCGGTGTTCAATATACTGCCCGGCTTCCATTCGGGAAAGTTCCGGCAGATGGCAGCGAATGGCGATTCTCTGGCGCAGCTGGACCAGGTCCGGCCGGTTCAAAAGGTCTTTAAGCTCCGGCTGTCCCGCGAGAATGATCTGCAGCAGCTTGGCCGTGGAAGTTTCAAAATTGGAAAGCAGGCGCACAGCCTCAAGCGCTTTTGGGGTCAAAAGCTGGGCTTCATCGATAATGACCACGGCATTGAAACCTTTCTGGGCCTCTTCAATCAGGAAAGCATTCAGCGCGTCAAAATAGTTTTTTCTTTTCTTGCCGTTAGGCTTGATTCCGAAATCTTCAACAATGACCTGAAGAAGTTCGAATTCCGAAAGTTTGGGGTTAATGACAAGCGAAGTGTGGACCTTGTCGTCCAGCTTGCCCAGAAGCGTGCGGCAAAGAGTGGTCTTTCCGGCCCCGATTTCACCTGAAAGCTGGAGAAAGCCGCGGCGGCTCTGGATGCCGTACAAAAGGGATGACAGCGCGTCCTGGTGATGGCCGCTGAGGTACATGAACCGGGGGTCCGGAGTCATGTTAAAAGGAGTTTCTTTTAAACCAAAAAAGGATTCGTACATGCCTTGGAATATTAACGGCTGGAGGGAGGAATTCTTTAACCGCTGCAGGAAGGCCTTAGCTGGCCCCTTGCGGGCGCAGGATCAGGCTTTAAACTCAAAAACCTTGCCGTCTTTACGGGGAATCTCGCAGGTAAACGGCCGGCGGCGCTCATTGGAGGAAACCTGCTTCGTGCCTGCGATCAGGTCGCGGACCGGAATTTTCTTCTTGTTCTTGCCCAGGATGGGGAGGTAAATACTGGCCGACTTGTCTTCATCACCGTTATTGACCGCGATCAGGTAGTAGCTGTTCCCCCGCCGGAACATGGCGGTCTTGATGTCACGGGTCACGGAATAGGTGGCCAGAGGGACTTTCAGGTAATTCAGGATTTCCAGCGTCAACTCGCGCGTAGGTTCCACTCCAAGATGAATAATTTTCCCTTTGCCGATTTTTTTGACATAGCCGATGACGCTTGATCCGTAGGCTCCAAAATCCGCGCGGATGGGCCGGCCGTCCACATCTTCAGGGAACGTGTAAACCGAGCTGGTCAACTCCACGGCGGGCCTGTCCTTGGCAAACTGGATCGTGAATTTACGTTTGAATTCAAAAAGGGCGCTGCGGGGTTCTTCAAAACCAATGATAGAGCAAGGCATGAAGCGGTCGTCCTTGCGGGGATAATCGCGAAACGCGATCAGCGTGCCGCCGTCCTCCACGAACTGACGGATATTCTGGTGCGCCCGGGTGTCCAGCCACTGGTTGCCGGAGTAAAAAAGAAATTTCTTGGTGCATTTGCCCAGGCGAGGGTCCCACAGCTCATAGTTCACGTCGGAATCATACAGCGCGGTCAGGATGGAACCGTTGTGGCTGAACGTACGCGCGGCATACTGAATGGGATTAAAAGTCACGGCCACGTCCACGATTTCAGAAAGCGTGGGCGGATGGATTTCCTGGAAAATTTTCACAAGCTGCTTGAAAACCTCATAAAGCTCACCGCGCACGCGTCCCCATTCATTGATCGGAGACATGTACCAGTTGTCACGGTTGACAAGCATGTACCAGTTCCATCCCTTGACTCCGCCCAGCAGCGCGGAAAGCGTCAAAAGCCGGTAGTGATTGGGAGTCAGCACGCCGGTTTCATAGTGGCGCGCATGCCATACGCCGGCCGCGAATTCGGCAATGTAGGAAATGCTGGAAACGCTGCGCAGGTAGCGGATCTTGTCAATAAACTTGCGCTGTTCAAACTGATCTTCAGAGAGTTCGCTGGAAGGATAAAGATCCACGCCAACCATGTCACAGGTAGACTGCATTTCCGACCAGTCATGCGCGTAGAAAAAGGGATACAGGTTTAGATAGATCGGAATATCCACTCCAAGCTTGCGAAAAGCCTGGACTCCCCACTCCGCGACTTTTTTGGAATAAAAGTATTTGAACTTCAGATAATCGATATTGCGCTTCAGCTCCTTGTCGCCCTTGAGAGGAAGCCCGGTCTCGCCGGAAAGCATGGTGGCGATGAAAGGCCCCGCCTCTTCAAAGGAAGAATAGGTTGTTCCCCAGCTTTCGTTCAGGTCCGCGAGGTCGCCCTGGTAAAGCTGTTTTAAAAACTCCTGGAACAGGCCCGGCTTTTTGTCCAGCCCGTACTGGTAGCCGAAAGCGTCCGGCCACGGGTCGATTTCATTGTCAGACTGAAGCATGATGATGTGGCCTTTTTTGCGTGTGGCAAAATAAGGCTTCAGCACTTTGACCACTCGCGTCAAATAATTCATGGCCTGCTGCTGAAACTGGGGATGAAGGCGGTGATGCTTGTACGCGTAAGCCGGGGCGCCTTCATTCGGCCATTCGCTGTAAATATACGGACCGGGGCGGATGATGACCCAGAATTTTTCCCTGCGGGTCAGATCAAGAAAGGCCTTGAGGTTGCGGGTCTGGTCTGTCGTGCCGGTGAAATCAAACTTGCCGCGCTCGTATTCGTGATAATCCCAGGGAATATAGGTGGCAATGGTTTTGAGGCCCATTTCACGGACGCGGTCGAGCACTTCTTTCCAGTAGCTCGGATTCAGCCGCCAGTAATGGACTTCGCCGGAAACAAGAGAGACAGGTTTCCCGCCGACATGAATTTCGTTTTTACGGATCTGTACTTTGGGCACAAAGCTCCGACAGGTAGAACTCTGGATTCAGCGCGCCTAAGGTTTGCCGTCCCGCGCGCTGTTGAAAACTATTTTACCACAATATTGATGGTACGGCCCGGAATGATAATAACTTTAACAATCTCTCGCCCCTCGACCAGGGGCTTGATCTTCTCGTCTTCAAGCGCGGTCTGGCGGACCTTGTCCTCGGGCAGGCCATGGGCGATCAGGACTTTGCTTCGGACCTTGCCCCCTATAAGGATGGCCATCTCGACCTCATCCTCTACCAGGTGCTCTTCCTTATATACAGGCCAGGCTTCATGCGCCAGCGAGGCTGTATGCCCCAGCCTGCTCCAAAGTTCCTCGGCCGCATGGGGAGCGTAAGGGGCCAGCAGAAGCAGAAATTTTTCCATGATTTCCCAGGCATGATCCTGGTCTTTCAGGGTTTCATTCACAAAAACCATGAGCGCGGAAATCGGAGTGTTCAGGCGGATCGATTCAATATCATCCCCCACCTTTTTGATGGTTTGATGGAGACGCTTCAATTCCGCGGGCGTGGACTCTCTTTTCACAATATTTTTCTGAAGCTCGTTTTCGGGCGTGATGTATAAACGCCACACACGGGCCAGAAATCTGTGCACACCTTCCACACCTGAGGATGCCCAGGGCTTGGTCATTTCCAAGGGTCCCATGAACATTTCATATAAACGCAGACTGTCCGCGCCGTAACGGTCCACCATTTCGTCCGGATTCACCACATTCCCGCGCGACTTGGACATTTTCTGGTTGTCTTCGCCAAGAATCATGCCCTGATTCACCAGTTTATGAAAAGGCTCCCTGGTCGTAACCACGCCGCAGTCATAAAGCACCTTGTGCCAGAAACGGGAATATAAAAGGTGCAGCACCGCGTGTTCCGCGCCGCCTACATATAAATCAACAGGCATCCAGTGCTTTTCCTTGTCTAGCGCCACAGGGGCCTGGGCGTTGTTGGGATCAATATAACGAAGGTAGTACCAGCAGGAACCTGCCCACTGCGGCATGGTGTTGGTTTCACGCTTGGCCGGCTTGCCGGTTTTTTTGTCCGTGGTGTTGACCCATTCCGTAATACCGGCCAAAGGGCTTTCCCCTGTGCCGGTAGGCTTGTAGACCTGGGTTTCGGGAAGAAGTATCGGAAGTTCGTCCGCGCTCAAAAGCTGCGGCTTGCCGTCCACATGAATAACAGGAATGGGCTCGCCCCAGTAGCGCTGGCGGGAAAAAAGCCAGTCGCGAAGCTTGTACTGAATGGATTTTTTTCCAATGCCTTTTTGTTCCAGCCAGCCCGTGATTTTTTCTTTGGCTTTGTCGGAAGGCATGCCGTCGATGGAAAAAGATTTGTCGGCCGCAGCGGAATTGATGACCACGCCAACGCCCGTAAAAGCTTCCTTCTGCACATCGCCTGCTTCAGGATTTTTAATGACTTCTACGACAGGAAGCTTGTACTTGACCGCGAACTCATGGTCGCGTTCATCATGCGCGGGCACCGCCATAATGGCGCCGGTGCCGTAGGAAATCAGAACATAGTCCGCGATCCATATAGGAATCTGTTTCCCGTTAACCGGGTTAATGGCGTACGCACCAGTAAAAACGCCGCTTTTTTCCTTGGCCAGGTCGGTGCGGTCAAGGTCCGATTTGCGCGCTGATGTTTCCGCGTACGCATCGACTTCCTTCTTCTGTTCGGCGGTCGTGATTTTTTTTACAAGAGGATGTTCGGGCGCCAGCACCATGTACGTCGCGCCGAAAAGCGTGTCAGGCCGCGTGGTGAAAACACGGATCGTATCGCCTGAAACGGTCTTGAAGTCCACTTCGGCTCCCGTGGATTTTCCAATCCAGTTGCGCTGCTGCTCCTTGATGGCCTCCGGCCAGTCCACAAGGTTCAGGTCTTCAAGCAGACGCTCTGCATAGGCTGTGATTTTAAGGATCCACTGGCGCATGGGCTTGCGGATCACGGGATGCTTCCCGCGCTCGCTCTTGCCGTCAATGACTTCTTCGTTGGCCAGCACAGTGCCAAGCACCGGACACCAGTTCACGGCCATTTCCGCCTCATAGGCCAGGCCTTTTTCATACAGCTTCATGAAAATCCACTGCGTCCAGCGGTAATACTTAGGGTCCGTGGTGTTGACTTCGCGCTCCCAGTCGTAGCTGAAGCCCAAACGGTTTATCTGGCGCTTGAAGTTCTGAACGTTTTTTTCGGTGGTGACCGCGGGGTGCGTGCCGGTGTCCAGCGCGTGCTGTTCAGCGGGAAGACCAAAGGCGTCCCAGCCCATGGGATGAAGCACATTAAAACCTTTCATCCTTTTATAGCGGGCAATGATGTCGGTCGCGGTATAGCCTTCGAGATGGCCGACATGAAGTCCGGAACCGGAGGGGTATGGAAACATGTCAAGAACGTAGGATTTTGGTTTTTCGATGCCGTGTTCGCCGGGATCTGGAGCGCGGAAGGTCTTATGGTCGGACCA
>CAZIQJ010000060.1:0-10728 GCA_964541285.1 uncultured bacterium
AGCCTGCCGCTGATATGATCTTCCGCGTGCTGGGCTTCGTGAAGGGATGTGCTCAGACTCCAACGGGCCGGCCCTCCCAAGGCATAGACAACGGTCTCCTGCCACGGATATTTAAGCCGGGGTCGGTATGAAACCAGGGCATCATTACGGTCAAGCTGAAGCAATGCCGGTGAGCGTAAAAAATCTCCGATGAAATGCCCTTTCCTCTGGTCTGAAAAGGCATCCAGAAAAATGACAGGAAACTCCACTTCTTTTCTGTTTCGATCCAGGGCTTTGAAGAAGCGGGTTGCAATGACACGCGCTCCCTTGACGTTACGGATTTGTACGGTGTTACCGGAAAACGAGAAGTCAGCTTCGATATAATACCCCGCCGGAACCGTCTGCTCATTGAGATAGACCCACATGAAACTGATCGCATTGCGGACAGCCGCAGGATCAAGCTCAGGGTTATTGAAAAGATCCCGCGAACCGTCGGGCTTTGTGTTTCTTAAATATTCCAGCACCCCGCCCAGGGAATGAAATTTATCAGACCGGAAAAATCCGCTCCGGTTAACGCTGGCGTTAAAGCTTTCAAATGCCCGCAGCATTGCCCTGAGATCATCCGCTTCAGCCGCGGGGCCAAATTCTCCGGCAAACTTCACGGCTGCCTGGTTCGCGGCCTTGAGCTGGCCCGAATACTCCGAGTAGAAATAGGCCTCATAAACCGGAAGGTCGTTGGAACGTCCGAATATTTTAAGCCGGTCCAGAACAGCCTGGGGGTCGCCATTCCACGGCCAGAAACGTTCCGGATGAGCATAACGGTTTTTAAGATTATGAAGCGTGCTGATGACCTCCGCGTAATCCGTGGAAGTCGATGAAAGGATCCAGCCGTAAGCCTGTCTCAGTACATCAGCGGTCTGGCCCGGAAAAACATTTTGAAACGCCGGATTCAGCAGAACAAGGTCCAGATTTCTCTGCTCGCGCTCAATGTTTCCGGAAGCGTCCACCGTGGGATAATTTTCCAGTTCTCCCGCGCGAATCAGAAAAAACATGAGCAGCGGCATACCCGGAATTTCCGCGCGGTCATCATAGCCGATTTTCTTCAGTTTATCCTGATAGGGCTTGAGCACCGGTTCCGAACTTTCACGGAAGGCGCTTCCCAGGTAGGACGCAATCACCACGGACTTCAGCGTATCCATAAAATCCCGGTCATCCCGGCTTTCCAGAAGCGCTCGCGTAATTCCTGAGGCTTTCAGCGCGGACAGCATTTCCCGTTCAGGAAGCTTGTCTGACGGATCTCCCGCCTTGAAAGCAGCTACCGCGTGAAGAAAGCCCGCCAGCTTCAGGAAATACCACAGGCTTTTCACTTTCTGAAGCGGGGCCGCATCGAGATTTTCCTGAGGTTTTCCTTCAAACGCAGTCTCAGCCCAGTTCTCCGAGATCCTGTCAAACTTTTGCAGGGTAGCGGGCAGAACCGAGCGGATGTACTCCTCGTCTTCTTCTTTGTTATTCAAAGGATCAAAATATAAATGGGTATCCGGGCGCCGGGCATATGGCAAGAGCGCGTCCGTCAAAGCATCCGGCTTGAATTCCCGGATGACGCGCATTTCGGAACGGCCAAGGGCCCTCATCAACTGGGCGGTATAGCGGTAAATGGCCTGGTCTCTGCCGCCTCTGGCGTTCTGGTAATATTCATCCAGCGCGAAAGTCATGAAATCCATGACCGCGCGGATCCCTGCGCCCTCATCATCGCCATTGGCTTCGTGATAAAGGTAAATGCCCCCGGTCAGCGCTTCAATCAGGGTTGAATTTTTTCTTTCCGTTCCAAGAAACTCGGTCAGGAGCTGGACGGCCAGGGCATTGTGCATTTCCTGATTGCGCAGACGGATCAGAATTTTAAGTAACTGGGAAGTTGTCTTTTCATTATTGCGGAACGCTTCCGTCAGAATCCTGCTCAACGCCGCGTCAATGACCGCGTCCCCCAGCTGCGCGTAGCGCAGGCTTCCTTCCACGGCATCCGGAACAGCATCCTTGAAATCAGGGCGAAGAACATTTCCCAGGATCGCGGCAGAAGATTCATCTTCGGGCAGATACGGCTTCAGCGCTTCGTTGGCATAGATACGGTCCAGCTTCTCTTCATAAGCGTCACCGCTTGCAAGCGGAGGCAGCCGCATGCGTCCCGGGGTTCCTTCTCCGGCCACCCGCAGAAAATAATCTTCCAGGAAAAGCTCAGCCGCGTGCGGCTTTCCTTCAGACAGAAGAAACCCGAGAATAATCAGGGCGAAATTCTGCGGGTTATACGCCCCGGTGCCCGCTTCCCTGGCAATGGCTTCATAGTCCGCGTAAACGGCGAGCCTGCCTTTCCTGACGTTTCTGGGAATCATCAGAGGCTTGGCATCCGCGGCCTGAAGGCGCTCGACCCGGCGCTGGAGCGCGTCCCGGGAAATGTCCGGGTAATGTTTTAAATGGTAACTGATAATTGCCAGCTTCAGCATGGACAGGCCCAAAAACTGAAGGTTGGCCGCCCGGGTTGAAAATTTTCCCGGATCCAGCATGCCTTCCAGAATTTCCGGCCTGTCGATTTTATAATCCGGCGCATTCACGCGGATCGCGCTTTCAATCAAGTCGTTGAGCCGGGTCTGCAAAGCCGCGCGCATTTCAGAGCGGACTTCAGGCTGGCCCTGGTCCGGCGGCGCGGCTTGAGTCGAAGCAGGAGCCGCGCTTCCGGTCACGGGAGGAAACAGCAAGGGGTCGAGCTTCACGGCAAGTTCATTGAAGTTCTGAGCTTCTCCGGCAGGCGGAGCCGCGGCCCGGGGATCAATCCTGTGCTCGACTTTCAAAAGAAGCGGAGGGTCCACGAGCGGTTCAGTGGGCGGCGTATAAGGTGTCAGGAAAAACGGCATGGGCTGGCCGGGTGTAATGGCTTCGGGCTTTCTCGGTTCGATCGTGACCACGGCCTTGAGCACCGCGGCTCCCAGTCTTTCATTGACCGGCATCATGGCATTCGGATCACCGGCCGGGTTAAAAGCGCGCGCACGGATCTGGCCGTATGAAAAGGCTGAAGCAATGACCAGATGCCCCGGCACCGGAAGGATAAAAATCTTGTCTTCACTTCCAAAGCCCACACGGCCGGGATGCAGCTGGCTGAACGCGTAAGAAAGCGAGCTTTTGCCCGCGCCGGAATTTCCGGTCATGATAATGGCCCGGTTCTGGCCGTCAAAAATCAAATCGGTCTTGATGGCAGCGCCGATTTTTATACCGGTCATGATTTCCGGGAAATTGGTCCTGAGGCTCCGGAACCAGGCTTCGATCTGCGGCCGTTCGGAAGCGTTGAACTTCATAAAAATACCGCCCATGTTGATGCCCATGACCACGTCATCGATCCGGTCAATGCCGCGCGGGGCCGGCGCTCCGGGAAATCCCATACCCGCGGGAAGCGGCGGAGGCGGCATGGTATCAAGAATAGCGTAAATCTGCGCGAAAGCCTGCGCGAAATCTTCAGCGCGCTGCAAAGTGACCGGCGCGCGCATTTCTGAGCGGCGGAGTTTTTCAAGGCTTTCGGCCAGCGCCTCCCGGCCATTCGCCCGCAGGCCGGCAAGATAAACGTCCTCAGCCCATTTATATTCTTCAGGCGAGAACTCGCGGGTTTCACCGGGCTTCAGGTCCCCGACCTGGACCTCACCAAAACCGACACGTTTCAGCTCCTCAACAGGAAAATTGAGAACGCCGAAGGATTTCCGGATCTGCCGGTACATCCCCTGATCAAGCACCACCCGGACGCGGGAATACGATACGTCTCCCTTGAAAATCGTTTCAATGGGCTGGAGGCTGACCATTCTCGCGCGTTCAATTTTTTTGGCCCCGCGTTCTTTCATCCTTTTCCGGGTGACGTTGAGCACAACGCCTTCGTCCACCAGTTTGCGGTAAGCATCGGGCGTCAGGATGCCGCGCACCAGCACCTCATAGGTTTTATTAACACGGCCGCCTTTCAGGTTCGGATCAAGAAAGTAGGAGTGCAGCTTTCCGGCTCCAATAATCATGAGGCCCGTGGTTTTTTTGTCCAGCTGACCCATGGCCTCGCCCGGAATATCCGCGGGTAAAAACTCCCGCACCGCGGGAATATCCGGAGTCGCGGAATAGCGGGCATTTCCGGAAACAACATCAATGGGTTTGTAGAACTTGTACATTTTTCCAACAATCGGAGATCCTTCCGAAACCGGCGTGCGCATTTCAGAACGCGCACCCGCCAGGGCACGCTTCCCGGTGCGCGCTTTTGCTTCGTCCTCGATGGCCTCTCCGGGAGAAGGTTCAGGTTCTTCGATGTTACCGCCGCCGTCATCGCCCCGGTCAGTGTCCAGGACCAGTAAACCGTCGAACGCTTCGCCCAGAGTCGTAATGTGTTCAATGTATGCAGGGCGGCGGCCAAGCGGCGGCGTCACAGGCACCGCGAACGCGACAGGAAGCTTCGGCAGCGGCCCATCGATGATTTTTGAAAGATTACTTGTTCTTTCATCCGCCTCCCACGTACTTGGATACTCGACCGTCAGGAAAGCCGCCCGGCTTCCGGCCGCTTTGGCAAGCTCAAGCAGACGGTTTCCGGCATCAACGCTCTCGATCCCCAGATGGTTGGCCGCGGGTACGCGGGAGTATTCGTGCATCGAGCCGATCGCGATCACGCGCTCACGGTTATCTTTAAGCAGGTCTGCAAGCTTTTTGGCTTTCTGGTTTTTGGCGATCACGTCCGTGCCGACTCCCACGGACCGGATACGGATCAGCGGCTGCACATCTTCAATAAAACCCTCAAAAGCCGCGAGCCTGTCCATGGCAGCGTCCGACACATCAGGCTCCTCACCGTCCGCTTCTTCCTCTTTACTGAAAAGATCCAGCATGATCATGACATCTTTTATAAAACCTGCGGTTTCCTCCGGCAGCTCCCCGGTCTCATCAAGCGCTTCCAGGGCATCGGTAATGACCGACTCCCCGCCGCGGATGCGCTCGATAAAGCCCATATCCGCTTCCGGAAGGGACAACGCCACGGTCGAGACAGGCGCCGCGTTCACAACTTTGGTCATCAGATTCCAAAACTGCGGAACAATCCCGGCCCTGCTGTCAGGAGCAACGAGGACCATATGTTTATTCTGGTCTTCAAACAAGCGGCGGACGAAAACTTCCGGCCGCGGCGCGCGCGAAAAAGTGTTGTAGATTTCCGCCAGCTCCTCGTCTGTGTAAAGCACAGAAACACCCTCAGGCAATATGGGATTCACTCCGCCCGGATCGGGCGGCTCCACGCCGCGAACAACAGAGGCCTGAATAATATTAGCCATGGGGTTATTCCCCCGGCGTATCTGGTCCAGCCGGGATTTCATGGCGGGAAAGCGCCTGAAAACCTCTCTTCTGGAAATGAGCGGGGGTTCCGGCACAGTCCGTTCGGGAAAACCATTGAGCAGGCCGTCCAGATTCAAAAGTAAAGTGTTGATAACTAAATCTTTTTGCTCGCCGTCGTACGCCAAAAGTTCCGTATAAGCCGAAAGCCGTTCGTCCGAAGGGGTTCCCGAAAACCCCTTGGTCGCGGCCAGGAAAAACGCGTAAATCGCGACCAGAAGCTCTCCTGCTGTTGTCCGCGGATCCTTGAGGAAATTGACGTATTCGCTGACCAGGCCATCGGCCGCGGAACCAAACTGAAAAATTCTGGATACCAGATGGCGGAAGCCTTTAGGCCTGACATCCATGTCCCGGGCCTGGCGGAAAAGTTCAACCGCGCTCGCGAGGAAAGCGCGGTTTTCAGCCAGCAGGTCCGGATTGTTTCCGTGTTCCGTGAAATCGGTCAGAACGTCCAGCACCGCGGAAGCCGCGGTGATTTTTTCATCCATATTGGCGGCCGCGGCCATTTCCTCAGTAAAAAACTTGATCCATCCGCGCGCCGCGGGCAGCAGCGCGGGGTCCACTACCCGCATCTCGGAGCGCTTGGCCGCGCCTTTAAAACCGCGCTCGTAAGCCTGGGCAAAGGCGGCCCTGTCATCCGGGTCCACATCCGCAGAGTTCAGAAGAATATTCTTTTCTGCAGATTTCCGGCCCGGCCATGGCAGCCAGTACCACAGCCCGTAATCAATGAAGCGAACTTCCAGATCGCCCTGGAGATTTTTTACAAAAGTCACGTGGTCTCCCTTTAAATAGCGGGCAGACGGTCTCTTCTTCCGATCGACTTGTTCGTATAAATCACCGTGCGCCACATTGGCCTGACCATGCAGCCTTCCAAGAGCTTCAAAAAAAACTTCTCCGGCTTTGCGAGTCAGGAAAATGCCGCTGGGCCCCGGCGCATCGCCCGTCACGACTTTAAGAATTTCAGGATACGCTTCAGGTTTCTTCATCATCTCGCTCAGAAATTCACCGTCAGCTGGATGCTGAAAAAGTACGGGGCTGCCGTCCGTCTGTCTGAAAACCACGGAACCAGAGGCCAGTGAAGGCGTGAGTCGGTTTGCCCGGTTTTGCCGCCAACTCTCGACTTCCAGCTCCAGACCGCGCCACCAGTTCTCGACTTTCACCTGCAGACTGAGCAGCCAGCTCCGGAGAGTTTCAAAAAACACCGGCCGCGAACGCTCATACCATTTCGTGTAAACCGTTTCCCTGCCGCCGTCTTCAAATTCAAAAATATAGGCGGCCCTCCTGCGGGTCTCCGTAAACGAAATCCGCCATCCCGATTGCTTTACAAGAATACTCCTGGCCCGAGAAAGATCCCTTGAAGGAGAAATAAATTTAATAATATCGGGTATCGAACGCTCTGCGAACCGCCCGGAAAATTCCTGAAGGAACTGGGCGTAGCTGATTTCCCGGGTCTGCTCAGGTATGTTCTGGCCATCTTCCGAAAGCTCTGCCGACCGCATTTCGGAACGACGCTCCGGACTTTCGGGCAAAGCCACGAGTCTTTCCTTGGGAGACCGCACTTCCTCACTGGCCTTCAGCCAGTCCAGGGTGTAAAAAATTCCATTCACGGCAATCAGTCCGACGGGTCTTTGAAGGCCCGCGTTTTCAAGGTTCTGCCAGTCACCTGGAATGAACTCTACTTTCCCTTTTTCTTCCCTGATCCGGGCCGTCATAAAACGCCATCCAGTCCAGTCTTTGTGCGCCTGAAGAATGCCGATCCTGCCGTCTTCCGTAACTGCCAGATGCGTCTGGTAATTCAAAGTGCCGGTTAAAAGCCCGGGAACCTTGACTACTGTCTTGACGCCATTGAAATTAATTTCAATTTTTCCATTCAGATCCGGCCGGGCCATAGCCGCCATCATGGGCCGGTCCTCTTTGATAATTTCCAGTCTTGCGCTCAGACCGCCGGCGCGCGCCGCCAACGGGTCCGGATAAAAAACTTCCACGTTTGAATCAGGAGAAGGCTTCCAGGAAACAAGTGCGGGAGACTCTACTGTTCCGCCCTCACTCCAGTTTTGAATTTCAAAAGAATCCGCGGCTCCATACTGCCCAAGAACGCGCGCCAGAGAAACGCTCTTGATGGTGTCAGAAAGGACAAAAAGCGTGGTCTCTCCCTTTTCTCCCGGACCGGTCCAGATGGAAACCGGAAAGCGCAGGCGCGTGGGATAAGCCTTTATTTCAGGCACAAAAATTTTAAGCGGAGCAGCCTGCGGCATAGCTTCTATCAGCTTTGCAAGAAACTGCTGGGTCGTAAGCCCAACCGATCTGAGCAAGTCGCCATGGCCAAGCGGACGGTTCATGGAAGTTACTCCCGAACCGCCAGGCGCAGCCTGATAACCCGGCTGCCAGGGAATCCAGGGAATCTCGGCGGAAGGTGGCATATCCACAAAATCATCGTCTCCGGGCTGCGGCGTGGAACGCATTTCGGAACGCGATTCCCCGTTCAAACGGCGGACTTCCTGATCAAAAGCCTCGCGCTCCTGCTCCCACAGCGGCTCTTTTTCATAAAGAGCGTTGCTCAGACGCACGCGCATTCCGGGACTGTTCAGGCTGCTCAGATTAGGCTGGGCCAGCAGAATGCGGGCAAAACGGGAAGCATCCTCCTCGCTGTCAGGCCGGGGCATCAGCTCAAGCATCCAGATCAGAAGAGCTTCCTTCGTAGGCGCCTGCGGCGGCAGAAGCGGCGGAGTATAGGTGCCAGAGTCCGGGAACATCAGTCCCAAAAGGCGGTTAAAATATTCCGCGGGCTGCCTGTAATTCTGGCGTTCAAGATAGTATTCGGAGAAAACCAGGATGTTCTGGATTTCCTGAAAAAGAAGCGCCTGGGTCAGAGGGATGATACTGCCGGGCAAGAAACTTCTTTCCTGCAATTTGCGGGTTTTAGATGGAATCTCCAGCATCTGAATCGGAACAAATTCGGAAAACGGCCCGAAGCCCCCCGGCCTTTCAACGCTGGTGACAGGCGTGGGGTCCACCCATCTTCTGGATTTCGACGCACGGAAAACTTCCCTGAAGAAAATTGCCGCAAACCCTAGGAAAAGGGCCATTCCCAGCGCGCGGAAAAAAGACCGTACTCTTCCGCCCGCGGCGGAAATTTTTTCGGCAAACTCTTTTCCTGGAGCTGGCCGCGCGGCCGGTCTCATTTCAGAACGGCGGGCAAGAATATCGTTTGTAACTGCCCGGATGACAGGAAGAAGCTCATGAGCAGAAGATGAAAAATCGTTCAGGTTTTCCGAGGCGGCGGAGCGCATCCATTTGTCAATCATTCCGGGGTCCAGAACATTCCGCTGGAACTGAAGAAGCGCGTAGAAAAGAAAGGTCATTTCCGACATATCTTTTCCGTTCAGCGAATTTCTGACACCGTTAATAATGGCGTTAATGCCCCGTACCGCGATTTCCCGTCTGAGAATCGTTTCTTCCTGGGCATCGATGTCCGGCGCGGCAATCGTCGCATAGTGAGAAGCCGCAAGAAGCGGAATTCTTTTAAGACGGCTGCCCATGTACTTCTCCTCCGCCCTTTTCGCCGAGTAAATTCCTTTCGTGCTGAGCCACGCGAAAAAGGTACGGTACATCATGACCGCTTCCAGATGCTCAATGCCGATGAACACGGCCGCAAGTTTCAGGATTTCATCCTTCTGCGCCGCGATATATTCCGCGAAAGCACCCGTCAGAGGAATGCTGAATTTATTCCCATAAACCGAAAGCCCCTGGGTCAGAAAAATCTCCCGGCCTTTTTTCATATTTTGCTGCAAGTCAGCCGCTGCGGTTTCCATGGCCCAAAGCCCCCAGGACTCCCGCACCAGCGCGGAAGCAAAACTCTCAAGAAAGATGTCCGGAGAATCCGTGTCTCTGGCCAGCTGCCACTGCCCGATGAGGTTTGTTACATGCAGCGCGATACTGAGCGGCCGGCCGGGTCCGCGCCCCTGCTTTTGAACCCATATCCCCGCGTTCCCCGGAGTTTCGGCAAGCGCCGTGGTTGACGGCGACAAAATAAGCGCTTCAAAATTCCTGAGGGCTTCATCTCCCTTGGGAAATCCATTGGCGTTCATCCATTCAACGAACCCTTCTGCGCGCATCCAGGCCATGGTATCCACGACAAGGGCCTGAACTCCGGCAAGCGTGTCCGGATAATCTTTACGCAGCATGCTCAATCCGGCGGTTTTTTTGTCCTCTACCGGGGTCCTGAAAAAAACCTGGCGCAAAACGGTTTCAAGACGGCCGCGGTCGCGGACATCCACCATGAGGATCTGATACGAACCGACCGAATCCCTGTAGCCGATACTGAAGGTGTTTTGGTCAAAGGCCGTTGCGTAGATATCCTTGTAGCCCTGGCTCCCGGTTTCCGTCCTGATTTTATCTACAACCTGATAGGCGTCGGTAAAAGTAAAGAGTCCGGCTCCGGGAAAATTGACTTCCGTGCGCATTTCGGAGCGGGTCATCCTGAAATACCCGTTCAGGACCGCGGCCCATTCCGCGGCCTTGCCCGCGGGCAGGTTTTTCTTGGCGTATTTCTGGTAAGCCGCGGCCAGAATATTGGGCCTGAATGTCTGGGCTGAAACCAGATCAGCCGCCAGGTCCCCCGCGACATCACCCAGAACTGACCTGGAAACCGTGATGCCGGCGGCCGCGGCCAGCTGAACCAGTTGATCACGGATGGTCTGCTTGCTTGCGACAGGAGCCAGGCTGGAATAATCCAGATCTTCCTGACGGGTCCCCATGACGCTTGCGGCTTCATTCATCTGCGCGCGCACCTGACGAAAGGCAGCTTGATAATTCTCCAGCCTGCCCGCCTGCCGAAGCTGTTCGCCATACTCGGATAAAAATTTCTCTTCAAGACCGTTAAAAACACTCAAGGCCTGACGGTTCAATGAACGAGGGCCTCCGCCCACCAGTTCAAAAAAGTTCCTGAGAGGCAAATCGTCGGGCCTTCGAAGAAGCGCGGCCCGCAATCCGTCCCAGATTTCCTGGCCCCGCATCGTTTCCGCAAGCTGCGCGTTGGTCAGCGGCTGCGCCTGCATATGCCGGAACGCGCTGGCATAATTACGCAGGCTTTCCTGATCAATGCCCATGGGGAAAACCACGGGTAGAAGATAATTGGCGTTGTCCAGAGGCCTCAAAATGCGGCCATAGACGCGCTGCGTGTCAGAAACCAGTCTGTCCATCAGCCCGATGTAATAGGAATAGATCATGCTGCGCATGAACCGGATCAGGTCCATGGTCGGCTCATCAATGCGGTTGGCGGTGTAAACCCAGGCGGATGCAGCCATCTGGCCCATCGCATTTTCCGGAGAGGCCAGCAGCCCTTCCTCTGAAAGCAGGGCAAACCCG
>CAZIQJ010000061.1:0-10681 GCA_964541285.1 uncultured bacterium
CCTGGACTATCTGGTGGAAAACTACCAGCCCGTGCTTGATCTCTACGACGCGCAGGTGGACCTTCTCGAGGAAGAAATTTTCAAGGACACCAAAAAGGAATACCTGACGGACATCATGAAGCTGAAACGCGACCTGTTTCATTTCAGAAGGTCGGTGGCGCCGCAGCGCGATACCATCAACCAGCTGGCGCGCACGCCCATGGGCTTCATCAAGGAAGAAAACATGATTTACTTCCGCGACGTTTACGACCATTTGTTCAAGCTCTACGGCATGATTGAAGGGCTGCATGAAGCCACGACCGGAATTGTGCAGGCTTATTTTTCCTTTTCATCGCACAAGATGAATGAATCCATCAAACGCATGACGGTCTTGGACACGCTGACCATGCCCTCGGTCATGATCGCGGGAATTTACGGCTTGAACTTCAAGCACATGCCGGAATTGGACCACCCCTACGGCTATTTCATATCCATCGGTCTGATGGCCTTGACTTCGGTCGCCATGCTGATCTGGATGAAGTTCAAAAAATGGATTTAAAAACCCGCCCCTCCATCTACGGTCTGGAGCTTGAGGAAATCAAAAAATGGGCCGAGGACAAAAAAATTCCCGGATGGCGCGCCGGGCAGGTCGCGGACTGGGTTTTTAAAAAACATATTTTTTCCTGGCCGGACGCCAAAAACGTTCCCAAGGACGTGCTGGCCCTGCTTGAACAGGATTTCACTCCGGCCGCGCTGGAGCAGGTTGAGATTTCAGAATCCTCCAACCATGAATCCACCAAATTTCTTTTCCGCACCCGCGACCAGCAGCTGATTGAAAGCGTTCTGATTTCCCAGCAGGGCCGCAGGACCATCTGCGTTTCAACCCAGGTCGGGTGCAAGATCGGCTGTACGTTCTGCGCCAGCGGCAAGGGGAAGTTCGGCCGCAATCTGGAGCCGGGCGAAATCGTGGAGCAGATCGCGCGCATTGAAAAATACCTGGGCCAGAAAATTACCAACGTGGTTTATATGGGCATGGGCGAGCCGCTGGATAATTTTGAGGCCACCATGAAATCGCTGAAAATCCTGCAGGCCAAATGGGGTTTTGACCTTGGCGCGCGCAGGATCACGGTTTCAACCTCCGGCATCACGCCCAAAATTGAAGAATTCGTGAAGCGCAGCGAAGGCCGTGTGCGGCTTTCGGTTTCGCTGCATTCCAGCCAGGACGCCAAACGCACCCAGCTGGTGCCGATCAACAAGGCTTACCCGCTCAAAGGCCTGTCCAACATGCTGTCGCGCCTGCACACCAAACTGAAGCGCGAGATCACGTTTGAATATACCCTGATCGACGGCGTGAACGATTCAAAGGAAGAGGCCCTTGGCGTAGCGCGCCTGGCCCGGCCTCTGGAGGCCAAGGTCAATATCATCCCTTATAATCCCATCGCGGATTCGGAGTTCAAAACGCCTTCCGCGCAGAAAGTGGACGAGTTCCGCATGATCCTTGAAAAAGCGGGCCTTCGCGTCATTGTCCGCCAGACCGCGGGCCGCGACATCAATGCCGCCTGCGGCCAGCTCCGCAGAATCAGGGAAGCGGGCGGCTGATTTCCGTTTCGCTTTCCCGGTATTCCCACAGTTCCCGCAGGTCCGGGTTGTAAAAGTAAACCCTCTCCAGTTTTTTTGAAAAATAATTTCCGGTAAATCCATCCAGCAGGGAAGTCAGCTCATCGATGCGCATGATTTTATCCATGTGCTCGGCGAGGTCCGCGGAAGGTTTCAGGCAGGCCTCCATCTGCAGGCGGCGTCTTTCATAGTAAATGCGGGTGACTTCGGCCAGGATGTCATTGCGCAGCTCCACCATGAGTTTTTCCCTTGAATCAATCGAAGTCTGGTCGGAGCTGAAAATAAAATCGCCCAGGTCCCAGCTGACGTCGAAATCCCAGCCGCGGTCTGTGTCCGCGGGGCCGAAGATGAAGCGGTCCGGGTCGCTGGTGCCGCCGCGGTCAATATCGATATTGTTTCCCGTGGAAAAATCTTTTCCGAACGAAACATTGGGCAGAAGAGCGGCCGCGCGCGACTCCGCCTGCCAGCGTTTGATCTTTCCGTTTTTGACATTGGCGAAGCGCATGGCCTGTTTCTGGACTTCCCAGGCTCCGGGTTCCAGCAGTGTCAGTTTCCGGAAGACTTCGCCCAGAGGAAAATCTTTCAGCTCCGCGGTTTTAACGCCGTCCGGCAAAAGCGGGTAAAAGAAGAATCCTCCCGGCGAAATCGCGGCCAGCGTCTCGGAGTTTCCGGCGCTCAAAAGCGCCAGGCCCAGCACCCGGCCCGGGTCCATGCCCGCGCTGTCTTCTTTCCAGGTGTTTTTGGCCGAGTCATAAACAAAAATGCCCCGCGAAGTGCCCGCGAAAAGACGGCCTGCTTTTTCAGACCAGGCCAGGGAAGTCACGTCGATTGAGCCAAGCCCGCTCACGGGCATGGGCTTCCAGCTCATGCCCAGGTCCGCGCTTTCAAAAACTCCGGAGGCCCCCGCAAGCCAGGCTTTTTTGTTCTTCGATGAAACAACCAGTGTATGAAAACTGGGCGCGCGGAAAGTTTCATCCCCGGAGAAATTTTCTTCCAGCAGGTCTTCCGCGGTCCGGGTCTGGCGCAGCGAGGAAAACACGGGTTTAAAGTGCGCGCCGTCCTGCGAAACAAAAAGCAGGTGGCCCGCGCCAAGAACAAGGCGGTTTTCAAAAAACGCCAGCACCGAAACCGGGTCGCGGCGGAAATGCGTGAAGCGGAACCATGTGCGGCCGCGGTCATCGGATTCTTCCAGGCCTTTTTCCGTGCCGGCCAGCCAGTGGTCCGGGTTTCCCGCGTCCACGGTGAAGGATAGAGGCTCCGCGGATTCACGGCCGGAAACCCGGAAAAACCTGCGGCAGTTTTTTTCTTCGAGCGAACATTCGTAAATGCCTTTTTCTGAAATCATGAAAATAGAACCGGGAACCTGGGAAAAGGAAAGCAGCTGCCGCACCCTGCCGGACGGTTCTTCGACCCAGAATTTTTCCCACGGCCCGCGTTCCGGGCCTTTGAAAACTCCGTCCGGCGAGGCCAGGACCCATTCTCCCTTTTCGCCGGGGCCGGGCAGGACCGCCTGCAGGGCCTGATTGGCCGGCGGCTGGGACGGTCTTTGCCAGGCTTCCGCGGCCTGCGCCGTTACTGGCGCGAATAAAACCATGAGTGAGAACAAAATTTTTTTCATCTGGAATATCTCCCTGAATTTTTAAATTCCCCTGCGGGGGCGACCATGATGAAGCCCCCCGCGGGCCGCCTCAACAAGAGATTTTAAAAAAAACGGCTTTCGTGTTATATTCGCACTCCACATCACACGCAGCACAGGAGATCTATGGGTTTTAAATGCGGCATTGTAGGACTTCCGAACGTGGGAAAATCCACGCTTTTCAACGCGCTGGCCAAGGCCAAGGCCCCGGCTTCCAATTATCCTTTTTGCACCATTGATCCCAACACGGGCATTGTTTCCGTGCCGGACCCGCGCCTGGAGGCCCTTGCTGAAATCAACAAGTCCCAGAAGACCATTCCCACCACCATCGAGTTTTATGACATTGCCGGCCTTGTGAAAGGCGCGGCGGACGGGCAGGGGCTGGGCAACCAGTTTCTGGGCCATATTAAGGAAGTCGAAGCCATCCTTCATGTGGTGCGGTGTTTTGATGACCCCAACATTATTCATGTTTCCGGCAGCGTGGACCCTGCGCGTGACATCGAAGTAATTGATACCGAGCTTTGCCTCAAGGACCTTGAAACCATGACCGCGCGTTTTGACAAAGCGGAGAAACTGGCCAAGACCGGGGACAAGGAATCCAAGGAAAAGCTCCCCGTGTATCAAAAGGTCAAGGCCGCGCTTGAAGCCGGTACGCCGCTGCGCAAACTGGGTCTGGACGAGGAAGAGAAAAAGCAGATCAAGGACCTGGCCTTCCTGACTCTCAAGCCGGTTTTGTATTGCGCGAACGTGGCCGAGACTGATCTTCCGGACGCGGCAAACAACAAGTGGGTCACGGCCGTCAAGGAACTTGCGGCCAAAGAAGGCGCGGAGGTCGTGGTTATTTCCGGAAAAGTCGAGTCCGAGCTGGTGGAGCTTTCGGAAGAAGAACAGAAAGAGTTTTTGAGCGCGCTGGGCCTGAAAGAATCCGGCCTGAACCTCATGATCCGCGCGGGTTACAGGCTGCTTGAGCTGATTACTTATTTCACTTCAGGTGAAAAAGAAACGCGCGCCTGGACCATCCGCAAGGGCACCAAAGCCCCGCAGGCTGCGGGCGTGATCCATTCCGACTTTGAACGCGGCTTCATCCGCGCAGAAGTCATGAGCTGCGATGACCTGATGCGTTTGCGCAGTTCGGCGGCTGTGAAAGAAAAGGGTCTGCTGCGTGTTGAAGGTAAAGAATATGTGGTCGCGGACGGCGACACCATGCTTTTCCGCTTCAACGTCTAAAATTTCCCCGTAAATATTTACTTCGATTTTCTAGCACGTCCTAACATTTCCTATCTTTTTTAACGCTCGAAAAAAAGGTTTTGATAAGTTGTTTGAATCTTGCGTGGGGAGCGTGTATCATTACAAAACTTTTACACCCCTATGCACTTCAAAATTTCCTTAAAGTCTTACAGAACCATTATTAAGAAGGCTGCCTCTTACCTGTTGCTGGTCAGTTTCCTGGCCGTCAACGTGGCGGGGCCTTTCGACGCTTCTGCTTTTGCGGCCTCTGATAAAGCGTCTTTAAAAACTCCCTCTTTTTCCCTGGAAAACCTTGAAATTCCGGCAGGGCTTGGCCACGTCGAGGCTGTTTCCAAAGGTCTTTCCGGCCAGTCCGTTATCCTGATTCAGGACGCCCACTCAGTGCCTGAAGCCCAGGAATCCATGCGCGGAATTCTGGAATTTCTTGAGAGCAAAGGTATTCGTACCGTCGCCCTTGAAGGTGCTTCCGGTGACCTTGACCCGCTTTTGTTCCGCGCCTTTCCGGACAAGGCCGTGCTGGCGCAGGTCTTCAGAGAGTTCGCGGAACGCGGAGAAATTTCCGGCGCGGTTCTGGCTTCTGTTTTAAATCCGGATCCGGCGCATTATTTCGGCGCGGAAAACAGGGCGGAATATGAAAAGGGCGTGGAGCTTTTCCTCAAAGCGCTTTCTTCCCGTCAGATTTTAATCGAAGAGCTGGGCGCCATGCGTTCCAGTCTCCGCAGCCTTCAGCAGGAATTTTATTCGCCCCAGGCGCTTGAACTGGAGCGCGTGCTGGCACTTTTTGAAACAGAGCCGCAGGAATCCCTGAACGCTCTTTCGGCTTTTGCAAAACAAAATCCTGTTTCGCAGGAACGTTACCCGCATTTAAAGGCCGTGTTCGAGATTTTTGAAAACCGCGCGGCGCAGGAAGGTCACGCGGGGCTGGACACCGAGCTTCGCAGCCTGGCGCAGTTCTGCTCCAGAGAAATTCATGACCCGGCTGTTCTCGCGGGTTTTCAGGAGAAATTTCAGGACTACCAGACGGAAAAAATAGATGCGGGCGCTTTCGCGCTGGCCATGTTCCGCGCCGCTTCCCGGGCGGGCATTGAGCTTTCCGCCTCGGAAAACCTGAAGCAGGAAGTCCGCCGCCGGGAGATTCTGGAATCCGTGCGCGGCGACCTGTTTTTTGATGAACTGCAGGCCTACGCGCAGGAGCTCAAGACCGGAATCCTGAAAAGCGGGGAAGAAAAATTTCTCGACCGGATCCAGTCCGAGACCAGCCTTCTTTCAAAGCTTCTGGATCTTCATCTCAGCCGCAGGGACTGGGTGGAATTTGGAAAAATCCGTTCCGCGGTCCGCGTTTCCGTCAGCGACGCCCGTCTGCTTGATCTTCAAAAAGCTGTTTCCGCTGAATTTCTGAAAATTTCAAAGACCGCTCCCGAGTTCGCGGCGTTCTACTCCAACGCGGCAAAGCGCGAAGACTCTCTTCTGCGGAACACGCTGAAAAAAATGACGGCGCGCCGCGAGAAAAACGCGGTCCTGGTCGCCGGCGGATTTCACGCTGAAGGCCTGATGCAGGCGCTCAGAAAAAAAGGAATTTCCTACGCCCTGGTTTCTCCGGCCATCAGCGAAATGCCGGAAGAAGACCGCTACCTTGGCGCCATGCAGGGGCAGGTTTCCTGGAAAAGTTATTTCAAGGCCCGCGGCGGACGCGTGAATTTATACGAAGCGTTTTCCCGCCGTGCCGGCGAACGTTTGACGGAAGTTCTTGCCGAACAATGCGCCGGCCGGCAGGTCCAGCCTGAACTCAAGGCCTGGCGCGACCGCGTGCTGACGCTGCTTGCCGCTGAAAAAAGAGTCGGACAGGCCGGAAAATACACCCGCCTGATCGATTCTCTTTATTTCACCGGCGCGGATGAAGCGGGAAAGAAAAAAATCCGTGAGGAATGGCTTGGGACCGTGGATGGATTTCTCAAGCATCTCAAAACGCTTAAAACTTCCAACCGTCTGAACGCTGAAACGGTCGCGGGTTTTAACCCTTCGACTGCGGGCAGGACGATTCTGGCCTGGCCCGCCACGCCTGTTGTTCTTGATGCGTCCTATCCGGAAAAATGGATCGGGGAAGCAGCGGATTCGGCTCCTGTTTATCAGAAAAAATCCGAAGTCCGCCGTCTGCCCGGCCGTTCGCTGCGTCTTGAACGCTATGAAGGCGCGGGTTTCAGCAACATGCCTGATACGCGGCTTTACGAAGCTTCGAATGTTTCCGAAGCCGGCGATCTTCTGGCCGCTGAAATTCTGCGTGAGCTTCAGATCAAGCAAAAGGAACTTGGCGCGGGCAAGGATGTGGTGGTGCATTTCGCGACCGGGAATACGCCCTGGATCGGCTATACCAAACTTGCCGAGCTTCTTGATAACTGGGACGGCGGGGAAACGCAGGATTTTCTGGCCCGTTACGGCCTGGACCGTTCTTTCAAGCCGGATATGGGCCGAGTCATTGCCTTTCCGCTGGACGCTCTTTTTCCGCAGAAGCGCGGCGATTACCACGCTTTTGCCAATATTCTCAACAACATGTTTGAGCGGCTTCACATTCCCGCGAACAAACGGTTTTTCTTTTACGGAGACGTCAAGGACGCCAAGGGCCGTCCGCTTTCAAACGTGGCGTATCAGGAGCTGTGGCTGGACATTCAGCACAACGGGCTTTTGATCGACCTTTACATGCAGAACCGCACGGACCGTCCGTTGCTTGCTTCGCTTTTCAAGGCGCATCCCCGCCAGCTGGCTTATCTGGACGCGCTTTTCGCGTACTCTGAAAAAATGTCGCAGAAAATCGAGGAGCTTGGCGGCGCGCATATTTTTATTTCCGGCGTGGGGCCTTCCTACGCGGGCAAGGGGCATATCGGCTTCATGGAAAGCAATACGCCTTTTGGCGACGGCCTTCTCCTGGGCCTGGTCGGCTATCACATGGCCGCGGACCATATGAAGGAAGACGGCGGCATGGCCTCGCTTTACGGGGACAACGGGCAGAAAAAATTTGGTTTCGTGACTTTTGGTTTCAGCGAGCTTTTGCGGCGCAAGGGCGTCAAGGTCATTACGATTGCCACGGGAACGCAGAAAGCGGAGTCGGTCCGCCGCGGCGTGGAAGGAAAATACACGCCCGCTTATCCCATCAGCCGTCTTCAGAAGGAACGCGGGGTTTTGATTCTGGACAGGACGTCGGCTTCCAGCCTGCGCTTCAACACAAACCCCTGGGATTTTGAAAAAATCAGCTGGACCGAAGCCCTGGTTTCCCGGTTCTTCATTCAGCTTTCAAAGGAAACCGGAAAGCAGATCGGCGACCTGACCCGGGACGATTTCTTAAAAGGTGTTGGCGCGGAAGATGAATCTGTCGCGGCCGCGCGCAAGACCAACCTTGAAAACCTTCTGAAAAGAGGTTCGTGGAACGAGCTTCGCAAGAAAGCCGCGATTTCCGTCCGTTCCAACCTGATTCTTTCCGCGGACGTTTCAACCCGTCTTGGCCTGAAGCCGGGTTCAAAAATCACGGTGGTCAACCCGCATCTGGATGATGAATACCTGGCCATGCGCGATATTCTTCAGCAGCTGGCGGGCGAAGGCCACAAGATATCGGTTTATTACACAGCCAAGGGCTATACGGCGGTCCATTCCGCGCACGCTTTTGCGGCGCTGGAAAAAATCGCTTCTTTCACGCCCGGTGAATTTGAAGAGCTGACCGCGGGTATTGACGTGTCCGAAGCCGGCGCGCAGAAATTCGCCGAGGCCGAAGAATATTATTTAACGCAGCTGGCGCGCATTGCTGAAAACGGACAGGACCTTCATCGCAATCCGGATAACTACAACGTATGGAATGAGATGAGCGACGCGGAGCAGGTGCTTCGCGCGAAGCTGCTTTTCCTCCGGCTGAACCAGAGAATGCAGGGCAAGCTTAAGTCGGACAAGCAGGTGCGGGGCCTGATTGAAGCCCTGAAAATTTCTGAT
Source organism: uncultured bacterium (assembly GCA_964541285.1). Classification (GTDB taxonomy): domain Bacteria; phylum Omnitrophota; class Omnitrophia; order Omnitrophales; family Aquincolibacteriaceae; genus CAYLPP01. The sequence continues at coordinate 8,453 of CAZIQJ010000061.1, forward strand.
TCCACGCGGCCCAGATGGGGAAGCCGCGACCTTGAGATCATGCAGGACATCAAAGTCTTCCTGCGTTTCAACGAGGCCCAGACCGCGCTCATGAGCCTGGGCATCCGCTACGAGGACATTCATTATCCTTTTGACGCTACCTGGTACGGTCCGGTGCGCGCCGGAACCGCGAATGTCAGCGACATCGCGAAAATTGAAAATGCCCTGCGCGCCGAAAGACCGGACCTTGTGATCGGCAACGGCGAACATTTCGCGGATTTCCAGGCGCATTCCACGACGGAAGTGGCCACGGCCGCGGCCCTGCAGAACCTGCGCGGCGAAGGCTTGAACCCGAAACTGCTTTATTACCGCGGCGTGTGGGACCGCACGGCCACGACCGGCGGACGTTCCCAGATCAGCGTGCTTTTCACAAGCAATGAACTTGGCCGCGCGGACCGCCTTTTCCGCCAGCACTATCCTTCCCAGTCGCCTCCTCCGGTACCGGACTCCAGTTTGACGTCTTCCGAACATTTTTCCGCGGAAGTCACGGCCAATGCTCAAAAAACCAAAAATGAAATCCAGGGGCTTGTCGGGCCGCTTGAGTCTGAAGTGGACGGCGTTTTGAATTTTGATTTTATTCCCAATCCCGGAGCCGCGGGCGCGCGCAAGGCGCACCAGGCCTTTATCAGCGAGCTGGACAAGGTCCGCTCCGCGGTCAAGCGCGCTTCAGGTGAATCGGTCAACGGCCCTGTGCCTGCCGCAAACCTTCAGGGCGCTGCGGGCAGGAGAGTTCTGACAGCGCTTCGCAAGGCCGGTTTGAAGCTTGAAGATGTTTTTTCCGAAGCTGACGTTCAAAGGACAAAAATTTCCGCGCGTTCCGAATTGCGCGTGCCCGCGGAAGTTTCGGCCGGGATCATGGGTCTTGGCCTTCGCGTATTTTCCGCGCGCGGGGGAAAAGCCGCCGCTCCTTCAGCCCGTTCCGAAGTCCGGGACTGGGTGAAGCAGAACACGCCCGCGCTTGAAGATTACACGGTCGTTAACCGCACCATGGAAGCAGGTTTGCACCGCGGCGTTCTGAACCGCCTGCCCCCGGGCGTTTCCAAGTACATTGCTCAGCTGACCATGACCGGCGGCCTGGGCGCTCTGGAACACGATTATCCGGATGCCGTGACCAAAAACGGCATGGACACCATTTCCATCAATCCTCTTTATTATTACAAGATCAAGGGCGTGGTTCACGACCTGCCGGATGATATCAAGACCGGAAAAAAAGAAATCGGCGATTACCTGCGCGACGCGCTGACGCCCACGGGCATCAAGTTTGATCTTTCCCTGAAAATGGGCGAGGACTTCAGGCGGCAGGCCAAGGCTGAAAAGAGCAAGGCCAGCGAGGTTTTTGACAAGCATCTGAAAGTCGAAGTCCTGGAAACGCGTTCTGAAGCAGGCGGAACGCCCCTGTATTACATGGACGTTTATTATGAAGTTGAAATCCCCGGCAGCAACGGGCAGACCCGCAAGGTCCGCGTTTTTGACGAGGTTTATCCGGACGACGAAATGTGGCGTGACGTTCACATGGCGGTCTCCGGACAGGCCAGCCAGATCCTGGTCAAGGTCCTTCAGGAACGCGGCATTGTCAAAAAGAACCTGGCTTTTGTGGACAATGAAGTTTTTGTCAGCCTTCCGACACCCATGTTTCCGGATGCCATTCACATGCACGTCAACCACACCGTATTCCGCCCCGGACTTTACCGTCCGCGCGCTGTTTCCTGGGAAATGCTGGGCCTTCCGCCTGTTCTGAAAAATATGAAGGGGATTATCGCGGATGGGAAAATCAACCTGACGGAAGTGGTGGCGTGGTTTTCAGACATCATTATCGGCGTCAGCCAGGACCACGGACGCGTTCTGGGCGAAGATATTTTCGCGGCCTATCTGAACAAGCTTACGAATTTCAACCGCGGCAGCATTCGTAACACCAACGGCGCCCTTCAGGAGCAGTGGCAGGCTGAAGAAAAAAGACGCCTGATCAACCAGTACAAGGGCCTTCTGGGCATTCCTGATGCCATTGATGATGTGTTTTTCAAAAAGCTGGACGAACATTCGGAATTACTGGATGAGTTTCAGAAGCGCGCGGAGTACATCAATGCCGTTTACCAGATCCTGATCCTTAAATGGATGAAGGAAGACCAGAAAAACAGCGTCTGGATGGATGATCTCGTCGCGCAGGTTGCTGAAATTGCTCCGGACGCGGCT